>DASYXO010000364.1:0-20150 GCA_035934825.1 Casimicrobiaceae bacterium | reverse complement strand
CAAGAAGAGAACTTCGCGATCGGCAGGCGCCGATTCATGCAGGCAACCGGGGTGCTCGGGCTCTCGACCGGGCTGGCCGGCGTCACTTTGGATTCCGCATGGGCGGCGGGCGAGCCGTCCGCCGGAACCCCCAGAAAGGGCGGCACGCTGGTGATGGTGGTGCAGCCGGAGCCGCCCACCCTCGCTTCGTACAACAACACTTCGGGGCCCATCGGTCAGGTGGCGCCGAAAGTGTACGACGGGCTGCTCGAATACAACTTCGACCTGAATCCGGTACCGAGCCTCGCGAAGTCGTGGGACGTGAGCGCGGATGGCAAGACCGTCACGTTCCACCTGCAGGACGGGGTCCACTTCCATGACGGGAAGCCGTTCACGAGTGCCGACGTGCAGTACTCGATCATGGAGGTGCTGAAGAAGGTGCATCCCCGAGGGCCGACGAGCTTCCAGGAAGTGACGGCGATCGACACGCCCGATGCACAGACCGCGATCTTCCGCCTGAAGAATCCGGCTCCGTACATGCTGAAGGCGCTCTCGGCGTACGAGTCGCCGATGTTGCCGAAGCACCTCTTCGCCGGTACCGACCTGCAGAACAACCCGCATGCCAACCAGCCCATCGGTACCGGCCCGTTCAAGTTCGTCGAATGGAAGCGCGGCCAGTACATGCGGTTCGACCGCAATCCGGACTACTGGCGGAAGGGTGAGCCGTACTTCGACCGCGTGGTTGCCCGCTTCATCGGCGAAGCGCAGACGCGCACAGCCGCGGTCGAGCGAGGAGAGGTCGCCTTCGCCGCCTATAACGCGCTTCCGAACGTGGACGCGAAGAGACTCAGCTCCTCTTCCAGCCTGGTCGTCACGACCAAAGGCTACGAGATGGACGCGCCCGTCGTGGAGCTCGAGTTCAACACGACTCGCAAGCCGTTCGACAACCAGAAGGTGCGACAGGCGATCGCGTATGCGGTGGATCGCAAGTTCGTGATCGACAACATCTGGTTCGGCTACGGCAAGCCGGCCACCGGGCCAATCAGCTCCAACTTCAAGGGCTCGGGCCTGTACACCGCGGACGTGCTGAGATTCGACGTGCCGAACCGCATGGACATCGCCAACAAGCTGCTCGACGACGCGGGCTATCCGCGCAAGGCCGACGGCACGCGCTTCGAGATGGTGCACGACATGACGCCTTACGGCGAGGAGTGGCGCCGCTTCGGCGAGTACGTGCAGCAAGTACTGCTTCAGCTCGGCATCAAGGCAACCCTGCGCTACGAGGACGTTCCGACCTGGATCCGCCGGATCTACACGAACTACGACTACGACATGACGTCGGATTGGCTCAAGACGTTCGCGGACCCGGTGATCGGCGTGCAGCGACAATACTGGTCGAAGGCGATCCGGCCCGGAACGCCATGGGTGAACGGGACGCGCTGGACCTCGCCAAAAGTCGACGAGCTGCTGGAGACCGCGGCAATCGAGCCGGACCCGCAGAAGCGCAACGCGCTCTACCAGGCGTTCCAGAAGCTCGTGGTCGAGGCGTCGCCGATCGTCTGGGTGATGGAGCTCGAATTCACGACCGTCTACAACCGCAAACTGGAGGATGCCCTCGTGAGCCCCCTGGGGGTCAATACTTCGTTCGACCGGGCCTGGATGAAGGCCTGACCTTCACGGCGCGGGTAATCCTTGTCAGCCCGAATCCCGGGGCGAGCGCACTGGCTGCCGTTCGTGCTTCGGCGGCTGTTGCAGGCGGTACCGACGATCCTCGTCATCGCCGTGCTCAACTTCAGCATCATCCAGCTCGCCCCGGGTGATGCGGCGGATGTCCTCGCCGGGGAATCCGGCGGAGCGACACCGCAATACATGAATCAGTTGCGCCACCGCTTCGGGCTCGACCAGCCGAAGTACGTGCAGCTCCTGGTGTACGTGAAGAATGTCCTGAGCCTCGACCTTGGCTACTCGTTCCGCGACGCCATGCCGGTACGCGACCTGATCCTCCAGCGGCTCGGCCCGACGCTGCTGCTGATGGGAACCACGATCGTGTTTTCGATCGCGCTGGGAGTACTCCTCGGGATCCTTGCCGCCGCGCACGTGAAGACGTGGCGCGACAACCTTCTGTCGGTGCTCTCGCTTCTGTCGTACGCCACGCCGCTCTTCTGGGTCGGGCTGATGTTCATCGCGCTCTTTTCTCTCAAGCTGGGCTGGTTCCCGACCAGCGGCATGGAATCGGTAGGGGCGTTCTACGAGGGCTGGGACCGTGTCGTGGACATTGCGCACCATCTGGTGTTGCCCGCGCTCACGCTCACCCTCTTCTACATGGCGCTCTACACGCGGCTCATGCGCGCGACCATGCTCGAGCAATGGGGAATGGACTACGTGACGACCGCGCGTGCCAAGGGATTGACCGAGCGACGCATCGCCTTCCGCCACGTCCTGCGCAATGCCGTCCTGCCCGTGGTGACCATGGCGAGCGTCCAGGTCGGCGCGTTGCTGGGCGGATCCGTGGTGGTCGAGACCGTGTTCGGCTGGCCCGGCATGGGGCTGCTCGCGTACCAGTCGCTCTTCGCCCGCGACGTGAACCTGCTGCTGGGGATCTTCTTCGTCTCTGCCTGCCTGGTCGTTGTCGTCAACTTGCTGGCCGACCTGATCTACTTCGTGCTCGATCCGCGGATCGAGGCTCGGTGACGAGGACCCGGGGAATGTCGCCGGCATGACGGAGTTGTGGCGGAGGTTTTCACGCAGTCGAGCC
Organism: Casimicrobiaceae bacterium; assembly: GCA_035934825.1. Taxonomy (GTDB): domain Bacteria; phylum Pseudomonadota; class Gammaproteobacteria; order Burkholderiales; family Casimicrobiaceae; genus VBCG01. The sequence continues at coordinate 17,416 of DASYXO010000364.1, read as the reverse complement.
GCCGTGCTCGGGCTGGCGACCTTCGCGGTCGTCGGGTCCGTGGCCGTCTTCGGGCCGCATTTCTACCCGGGGGGGCCCTTCAAGCTGGTGGCCAAGCCGTTTCTGCCGCCAGGCGGATCCTACCTTTTCGGCACAGACATGCTCGGGCGGGACGTCGCCGCGGGAATCGTCTACGGCGCGCGCACCACGCTCATGATCGCGCTGACGTCGACCGCGCTCGCGATTCTCCTGGGCAGCATCGTGGGGGGCATCGCGGGATTCTATGGGCGATGGGTCGACGAGGCGCTGATGCGCTGGACGGAGATCTTCCAGACGATTCCGTTTTTCATCTTTGCCATCCTGCTGGTGTCCGTGCTGGCGCCTTCGGTCAAGAGCGTGATCCTCGCGATCGCGGTGGTGTCGTGGCCCCCGATGTCCAGGCTCGTGCGAGGCGAGTTCATGGCGATGCGCCACCGCGAGTTCGTGGAGGCCTGCATCGGCATGGGAATGAGCGATTTCCGCGTGATCTTCGTGCACATCCTCCCCAACTGCCTTTCCTCGGTAATCGTGACGGGGTCCCTCATGGTCGCGACCGCGATCCTGACGGAGTCATCGCTGTCCTTCCTCGGGCTGAGCGACCCGAACCTCATGAGCTGGGGGTTCATGGTGGGGGCGGGTCGGGAGTTCCTCCAGCGCGCCCCGTGGCTGTGTGCGATTCCCGGGCTCGCCATCCTGCTCACGGTGCTCGCGATCAACCTCATCGGCGAGGGGCTGAGCGACGCCCTGAACCCTCGCCTGCGGCAGCTCTGATGCGATGAGCGCGCCCATCCTGGAAATCCACAATCTGACGGTCGACCTTCCCGAAGGGGCCGATCGCCAGCACGCCGTGAGCGACGTGAGCGTGGAACTGCATCACAACGAGATCCTCTGTCTGGTTGGGGAGTCGGGCTCCGGCAAGTCCATCACGTCACGTGCCATCATGGGGCTCCTTGCGCGCGGGGTTCGAGCCAGCGCGGGACGGATCCTCTTTCGCGGCGAGGACCTCCTGCGCGCCACGCCGAGACGGCTGCGGGAGCTCCGTGGCAGCCACATCTCCATGATCTTCCAGGAGCCGATGACGGCCCTGAACCCCGTGAAGAGGGTGGGTGACCAGGTCGACGAGGTCATCGCGGTGCACACGGCGACGCCGAAGGCGAAGCGGCTCGCGCGCATCATCGAGCTCTTCGATGCCGTGCAGCTGCCCGAGCCCCTGCGACTGCTGCGCTCGTATCCCCACCAGCTTTCCGGCGGCCAGCGGCAGCGCGCCATGATCGCAATGGCACTCGCGCTCGAACCCGCCATCCTCATCGCGGACGAGCCGACGACCGCACTCGACGTCACGACCCAGGCGCAGATCCTCGCGCTGATCAAGGGCATCCAGGCGCAGCGCCACATGGGTGTCCTGTTCATCACTCACGATTTCGGAGTGGTCTCGGAGATCGCCGACAGGGTCGCAGTCATGCAGTCAGGCAGCGTCGTCGAGTTCGGCGGCGCCCGCCAGGTGCTCGGCGAACCCCGCCATCCGTACACTCGGTCGCTGATCGCCTCGATTCCGAGCCTGGTTCCGCCGCAAAGAAAGCCGCGGGACGACCCGCGCTGCATCCTGTCGACGGTTGCGCTTCGGAAATCGTACCGCTCGGGCGCGGCGTTGCTCGGCGGCAAGGGTCGTATTGCGCACGCCGCGAAGGACGTCAACCTCACGATCCACCGCGGCGAGACGCTGGGGCTCGTCGGTGAATCGGGCTCCGGCAAGTCGACCGTCGCGCGCTGCATCGCGCGCCTTGTCGACGCGGATGACGGACGCATCCTGCTCGGGGACATCGACCTCGTCCCGCTTTCCCGCCGCCAGCTTCGCCCCTACCGAAGGCGCATCCAGATGGTCTTTCAGGACCCTTACGGCTCCCTCAATCCGCGACGCACCGTGGGCAAGCTCATTGCGGAAGGCCCGATGGTTCACGGAATGTCCGAAGCCAAGGCGATGGCGAAGGCGAGCGAGCTGCTCGAGCTGGTCGGCCTCGACCACAGGGCCCTGGGCCGCTATCCCCACGAGTTCTCCGGCGGCCAGCGGCAACGCATAGGCATCGCGCGAGCGCTCGCACTCGAGCCTGAGGTGCTGGTCGCCGACGAGCCGGTGTCGGCGCTGGACGTCTCGATCCAGGCCCAGGTGCTGAAGTTGCTCGCCGACATCCGCGACCGCCTCGATCTCACGATGCTCTTCATCACTCACGACCTGCGGGTCGCGGCGCAGGTGTGCGACTCCATCGCCGTGATGAGGTTCGGGGAGATCGTCGAATACGGCAGGACGAGGGAGGTGTACAGCAACCCGCGACACGCCTACACGCGGGAGCTGCTCGCCGCGGTGCCGGGCAAGGGGATGGGACTCATTGCTCAAGACGATCGCGATGGCATGGAGGGTTTCGCATGAAGAGCTTGCCTGCAGATCCGCTGGGAGGAATCACGCTCGGAGAATTCGGCCTTCGACTTCGACGCGGGGAGATCACGTCCGAGTCTGCGACACGCGCCTACCTCGAGCGGACTGCGCTGCTGGAACCTCGGATCGGTGCGTTCGTCCACGTCGCCAACGACCTGGGTTTGGCGCAGGCCCGTGCAATCGACCGTCTGCTCGCGTCGGGCACCGACCTCGGGCCGCTCATGGGCGTGCCGATCGCCGTCAAGGACCTGCTCACCGTGGACGGCATGCCCCGGCCGACGTGTGGATCCAACGTGGACATTTCGGACCTGGTCGGACCCGAAGGCGAGTTCGTCCGAAGGCTCAAGCGAGCGGGATGCGTGATCCTCGGCAAGACGCGCATGACCGAATTCGCATTCGGCCTGGTCAACGTGATCCACCCTACACCGTGGAATCCCACCGACCCGCGGGTGCACCGAATGCCCGGCGGGTCGAGCAGCGGTTCGGCCGCGGCGCTCGCCGCCGGGATGTGTGCGTTCTCCATCGGTTCCGATACGGGCGGCTCCGTGAGACAACCCGCTGCACTGTGCGGACTGTTCGGCTACAAGAGCACTTTCGGAATGTGGCCCACCGACGGGACGTTTCCACTGTCCACGACGCTCGACAGCCTCGGGACCTTCGCTGATTCGGCGAAGGATGCGGCGCTTGCATTTGCCGCGCTGACGGCGCGCCCGGTTCCTCCGCCAAAGCGGCTGAAGGGGCTCCGCCTTGGAAGACCCACGAACCACTACTTCGACGACCTTTCGCCGGAAGTGGCGACGGCCACCGAAGATGCTCTGCGCGCTCTTCGGGACGCCGGCGTCGAAATCGTGCCGATCGAAGTCCCGGAGGCTGCCGAGATCGATACCGTTTTCGGCCCCTTGCTCTCGGTGGAGCTGCTTGCGACGCTGGGTTCGGATCGCTTCGTCGCGTCCAGGGAGATCCTGGATCCGGTCGTGTGGAACCGCGCCGAGCCCATGCTGGGTTTTCGGGCGATCGATTATGTGCGCGCGCGTCGTCGCCAAGTCGAGCTGTGCGAAATCGCTCGAGAGAAAATGTGCGGGCTCGATGGCTGGGTCACGCCGACGACTCCGGATCCGCCCGTGCCACTCGCCGATTACCGCACGCCGGAGAAGGCTGCGGGATGGATTCGCCGTGGCACGCACAACACACGCCCCGCGAACATGTTCGGACAGTGCGGCGTGTCCCTGCCGATCCCCAGCCCCGGCCTGCCTGTCGGCCTCCAGATCGTCTGCGCGCCCGGCGAGGACGCGAGGCTGCTATCCATTTCGCAAAGTCTGGAAGAACTGCTGGGCCGTCGGGTCCGACCGGACATGTCGGCATTCCTGTGATGCCGCGGTCGAAGGCATTGCCGCAAACGAACGTCATCGTGCGCGCCACGCGATTCGAGTAACCGCCGGAGCCCGCCTTGCCGATAACCGTCTTCCGCGCGAAGAAGATCCTCACGATGAATCCGATGCAGCCGGAGGCGACCTTCGTGGCCGTGCGCGAGGGGCGAATCCTCGCCGTCGGGAGCGAGGCGGAGATGGGTGGGTGGGGACCGCATGTCGTCGACTCGCGCTACGAAACGAAGATCCTGATGCCGGGATTGGTCGAGGGCCACTCGCACTTGATGGAGGGCGGGTTCTGGAAGTACGCGCACGTCGGCTATCACGACCGGCGCGGTCCGGACGGCCGGCTGTGGAGCGGACTGCGGAGCTTCGACGAGGTGGTGGCCAGGCTCTCGGAATCCGAGCGAAGGATGGACGATCCGGCCGAGCCGCTTCTCGCCTGGGGCTTCGACCCGATTTTCTTCGGCGAGCAGCGCATGACGACGCGCGAGCTGGACCGCGTCTCGGCCACGCGTCCCATCGCGGTCCTGCATGCGAGCATCCATCTGCTGAACGTCAACACGGCGATGCTGAACAAGGCGGGCATCGGCCGCCACACCGACGTAGACGGCGTCGCGCGCCATCCCGATGGCTCGCCGTCCGGCGAGTTGCGGGAGTTCGCCGCCATGTTTCCGGTGATGCGCGCGATCGGCAACGCCTTCAACGCGGCGGGGACGAGCGAGGAAGGATTGTGGCGCTTCGGCCGTGTGGCCCAGCTCGCGGGGGTTACCACCGCGACGGACATGCTGAACGATTGGTCGGAAGATGCGGTCGCGAGGATGGCGCACGTCACCGGTCACGAGGACTATCCGGTGCGCGTCGTCTCCGCGTATCGCAACCTCGACGCCCCGACGGAGACCGAACGCGGATTGCGACGCCTCGGCGAGCTGCAGCCGCTCAATGCGGAGAAGCTGCGCTTCAGTCTCGTGAAGCTCGTCGTCGATGGCTCGATCCAGGGATTCACCGCGCGGCTGCGATGGCCGGGGTACTACAACGGCTCCCCGAACGGGATCTGGATCGTGCCGCCGAACGAGCTGGCCGGCGTCGTGGAAACACTCCATGCGGCGGGTGCCCACATCCACATCCATACCAACGGCGATGAAGCGACCGAAGTCGCGCTCGACGCCCTCGAGGCGGCACTCGCCCGGCATCCGCGCCCGGACCATCGCCACACCATGCAGCACTGCCAGATGGCCGACGCTGCTCAATTCCGCCGCATGGCGCGGCTGGGCGTTTGCGTGAACCTCTTCGCAAATCACCTGTTCTACTGGGGCGACGCCCATTACACGCAGACGATGGGCCCGGATCGCGCGAACCGCATGGATGCCTGCGGCACCGCGCTGCGCTGCGGCGTACCGTTCGCGATCCACTCCGATGCGCCGATCACGCCGCTTGCGCCGCTTTTCACTGCGTGGTGCGCCGTCAACCGGGTCACCGCATCCGGGCGCGTCCTGGGAGCGGCGGAGCGCATCGACGTCCCCCAGGCGCTCTCGGCGATCACGCTTGGCGCTGCCTACACCCTTAAGATGGATCACGAGATCGGCTCGATCGAGATCGGAAAGCGCGCGGACTTCTGCGTGCTCGAGGACGATCCCCTCGCGCTGCCGCCGGAGCGCCTGAAAGACGCGCGCGTCTGCGGCACGGTGCTGGGGGGAAGGGTGTTCGAAGCGCCCAATGCCTGACGCGACTCGCGCCCCGGACCGCATCCCGCTCACCGTGGTGGGAGGATTCCTCGGCGCGGGAAAGACCACGCTCCTCAATCACATTCTCGGCGGGCTCGGGGGGATTCGCGCCGCCGTACTGGTGAACGATTTCGGAGCCGTGAACATCGATGCCACGCTCCTCGGCACGCGTCAGGGCGGCGTGATCGCGCTCGGCAACGGCTGTGTTTGCTGCTCGATCGGAGGCGACCTCACCGACGCGCTCATCCGGGTGATGTCGCGCTCACCGGCGCCCGAATGGATTGTCATCGAGGCGAGCGGCGTGTCCGATCCTTGGCGCATCGCGCAGGTGGGACTCGCCGATCCGGGCCTCGAGCTCGACGGCGTTATCGTACTGGTCGATGCGACAGTGGCCGGCGAGCACGCTCGCGATCCGCTTCTTCGCGACACGCTCGCAAGGCAGCTGGTGGCAGCCGACGTGGTCGTGCTCAACAAGCGAGATCTGGCCAGCGAATCACGACTGCGCGAGGCTCGCGATTGGGTGCTGCGAACAGCACCTCGAGCGCCGATCTTCGAGGCGGCGCACGCCACGGTGCCGCTGGAGGTGCTCAACGGATTGGCGGCCGCGCGAATGCCGTCCAAGAGCGGGTCGGCGGGCGCCGTAGCACACGGCAGCCACTCATTCCAGTTCGAATCCGAGGCTATTGCCTGCGAGGGCCGCTACAGCGCCGCAATGCTGCGAGCGCTGCTCGCGCACATGCCCGCCGGTGTGCTTCGTGCCAAGGGTATCGTCCGCACGGACGAAGCCGATGCCTCGGTCCTGCAATTCTCCGGCCGCCATGGCAGCCTGCGCGCCATCGAGAATGCCCTGGCCACTGATATGGGGAACGTCGTGGCAATCGGACTGCGTGGACAGCTTCCAGCGCAGGCGCTCCGCGGCGCTCTGGCTGCTGTGCGCCTGCCAACGTAGGCTGCGCTGGCGGTCGGAGCGCCGCTAAGTACGGCCCGCGTTCGAGGTGAACGCCTTGATACAGGACGTCGCTCAGATAGAGGCGCAGCGCAAGCTGGATCGGATCTTCGGGGGCGCGGCGCAAGGCTCGTCCCGCGCGCGATGGTTGGCAGGTGTCGACTGGTTCCGCAACGCGAAGGAGGACCGCACTCCCCTCTCAAGCGCATCGCGCCTCACTCCACCGTCACGCTCTTCGCCAGATTCCTCGGCTTGTCCACATCCGTCCCGCGCAGCACCGCCGTGTGATAGGCGAGGATCTGCAGCGGCACCACGTGCACGATCGGTGACAGCAGGCCGCGGTGCTCGGCGATGCGGATCAGGTGGATGCCGTCGCCGGCGGTGAGGTGCGAATCGAGGTCGGCGACGACGTAGAGCTCGCCGCCGCGCGCACGGACTTCCTGCAGGTTCGATTTCAGCTTCTCGAGCAGCGCGTCGTTGGGCGCAATGGCGACGACCGGCATCTCGGCGTCGACCAGCGCCAGCGGGCCATGCTTCAGCTCGCCGGCGGGATACGCCTCGGCGTGGATGTAGGAGATTTCCTTGAGCTTCAGCGCGCCTTCGAGCGCGATCGGGTAGTGCAGGCCGCGGCCGAGGAACAGCGCATGCTGCTTTTTCGCGAACTGCTGCGCCCAGCCGATCAGGTGCGGCTCGAGCGCCAGTGCGCCGCGGATCGCCGCCGGGATGTGGCGCAGGTCGTCGACCGCCTTCGATTCCTGGTCCGCCGACAGCCGCCCGCGCAGCTTGGCCAGCGTCAGCGCCAGCACGAACTGGGCGGCGAGCTGGGTGGTGAACGCCTTGGTCGAAGCCACACCGACCTCGGTTCCTGCCCGCGTGAGGAACACCATCTCGGTCTGGCGCACCATCGAGCTGGTCGCGACGTTGCAGATGGCGAGCGTGTGCCTGTGCCCCAGCGATTTCGCGTGCTTCAGCGCCGCCAAGGTGTCGGCGGTCTCGCCCGACTGCGACACGACGACGACCAGCGCCTTTTCGTGGGGCACGCTGTCGCGGTAGCGGTATTCGCTGGCGATCTCGACCGTGCAGGGCATCTTCGCCAGCGTCTCGATCCACTGCTTGGCGACGAGGCTCGAGTAGTAGCTGGTGCCGCAGGCGAGGATCAGCACCGAATCGACCTCGGGCAGGATGGCCGCGGCCTTCGGTCCAAACAGCGACGGCGTGATCGTCGCGATGTCCTCGAGGGTGTCGGCCACGGCGCGCGGCTGTTCGAAGATCTCCTTCTGCATGAAGTGCCGGTACGGCCCGAGCTCGACGGCATCGCTGCTGCCCTGCACGTCGATGATGCTGCGCTCGACGGGCTGCCCTGCGGCGTCGTAGAGCGAGTAGGAATCGCGGCGCACGTCGGCGACGTCGCCTTCCTCGAGATACGCGACGCGGCGCGTGACGGACATCAGCGCGGACGCGTCAGAGGCGAGGAAGTGGTCGTGCTCGCCGATGCCGACGAGCAGCGGGCTGCCCTGCCGCGCGCCGACGACGCGGCCGCGCTCGCGCGTCGAGATCACGGCGATCGCGTAGGCGCCCTTGAACTCGGCGATCGCACGCTGGACGGCGACGAGCAGGTCGCCGCCGCCTTCGGCATGCCAGTACGCATGGATGAGGTGCGCGATGACCTCGGTGTCGGTCTGGGTGCGGAAGACGTAGCCGCGCGCCTTCAGCCTGTCGCGCAGCTCCTCGTAGTTCTCGATGATGCCGTTGTGGACGACGGCGACCTCGCCGCCCGACAGGTGCGGATGCGCGTTATCGGAGGTGGGCGCGCCGTGCGTCGCCCAGCGCGTATGCGAGATCCCGGTGAACGCCTCGAGGTGCATCGACTCGGCCTGCGCGGCGAGATCGGCCACCCGCGCCGTCGACACCAGGCGCTCGAGCACCGCGGTGTCGCCGTCCCCGCCGTCGACGACGGCGAGCCCGGTCGAATCGTAGCCGCGGTATTCGAGGCGACGAACCCCCTCGATCAGGATTGGAACCACGTTGCGATCCGAGGTTGCACCGACGATGCCGCACATGATCCTGGATTCTCCGGAGTTATCTCGTGCGCGTCGCGGCCTGCGCCTTGATGCAGGCATCGAGATCGGCACCCGCCTTGCCCTTGCAGGGCGTCGCCATGTACATCATTCGGCTGCGTTGCTCGCAGCTCAGCCTCGCCTCCCCGGCGAGGCTGGTGCAGTCCTCGCCCGCGGTGGCATAGTCGATGTGCCGCTGCTCGCAGTGCTTCCTTCCTTCGCCGGTCAGGCCACCGCAGAGGGCTTTCAGCTTCACCCCCTGCTCACAGCGTGCGCGATATTGCTCCGGAACGCGGCTGCAATCGGCCTGCGCGAATGCGCCGGCCGCGAACAGCATGGCGGCGAGTCCCAGCGCCGACGTCGAAAGCTGCTGCATCCTGGGAACCCTCATGGCTACTCGGTGGCGTCGAGCGCCTTGCGCGGGCGCTGCCAGTCCTCGACGACGACCTGACGCGCGCGCGCCACGGTCAGCTTGCCGGCGGGCGCTTCGCCGGCGACGGTGCTGCCACCGCCGATCGTTGCGCCGGAGCCGATGGTGATCGGCGCGATCAGCACGCAGTTCGAGCCCACGTGCACGTCGTCGCCGATGACCGATCGATGCTTGTTCGCGCCGTCGTAGTTCGCGGTGATCGAGCCGGCCCCGTAATTGACCCGGCTGCCGACGGTCGCGTCGCCGATGTAGGCGAGATGGTTCGCTTTCGACGCGGCCCCCAGCGTGCTGGCCTTCACCTCGACGAAGTTGCCGATGTGAACCTCTTCCGCAAGCGTCGCGCCGGGACGCAGGCGCGCGTAGGGGCCGATCCGGCAGTCGCGCCCGATGGACGCGGAATCGAGGTGCGAGTAGGCCTCGATGCGCGTACCGGGCCCGACGGCGACATCGCGCAGCACGCAGTAGGGCCCGACGCTGGCGCCGTCGCCCAGGTGCACGTCGCCCTCGAATACGCAGCCCACGTCGATGGCCACGTCGCGACCGCAAGTCAGCCTGCCGCGGACGTCGATGCGGTCCGGATCGGCGATCGACGTTCCCGCGATCATCAGTGCCTGCGCCTGGCGCCGCTGGACGATGCGCTCGAGCGCGGCGAGTTGCGCCCGGTCGTTGACGCCCGCGACCGACGCCTCGTCGGTGGTTACGTGCGCGACCACCGGCACGCCGTCGGCGACGGCCATGGCGACGACGTCGGTCAGGTAGTACTCGCCCTGGGCATTGTGCGGGGTCAGCCGCGCGACCCATTTCGCGAGCCGCGCGGTCGGCGCGGCGATGAAGCCGGTATTGATCTCGTCGATGCGCCGTTGGTCGTCGGTGGCATCGCGCTCCTCGACGATGGCGCGCACGCTTCCGTCGCCTGCGCGCAGGACGCGTCCGAGGCCGAAAGGCTCGCGCACCCGCGCCGTCAGCAGCGCGAGGCGTTCGCCGCCGGCGAGATCGACCAGGTGCGCGAGCACCTCGGGCGGCACCAGCGGAACATCCCCCAGGCCGACGAGGGTGACGCCGTCGGGCGGAAGCACGGAAAGCGCAATGCGGGTCGCGTCCCCGGTCCCGCGCGGGGGATCCTGGCGCACGAAGCGGATGTCGGGGGCGGCCAGTGCGGTCTCGACGGCCTGCGCGCCGTGCCCGGTGACCATCGCGATGGCGCGTGGACCGAGGGTGCGTACGGCGGCGAGGACGTGGGTGGCGAGCGGACGGCCCGCGAGCGGGTGGAGGACCTTGGGCAGCGCCGAGTGCATGCGCTTGCCCTGGCCGGCGGCGAGGATTGCGACGTTGGGGGCGGCCATCAAACGGGGGTAGCCAGGGTAGGCAGCGATGATACGCCAGCGCTCGGCGCGCCCGGCCGCGGGCGGGTAAGAGCGTGGGAACCGGGGCCGGGGGTCAGTTCTGGATGATGGTCGGCGGGCTGGTGGCGAAGAGGTCGATCACGTTGGCCATGCCCATGGTGGCCAGGTTCCTGGGGATTGCGGCCTCCCGGCACTCGAGGACCTCGCAGTGGAGGTACATCTGGCGCAACCGGCGCTCGGCGTCCCTGCGCGAGCCGGCGATGATCGAGACGTTCTCGATGCGCTGCCCCGTGCGCGTGCGGATGGTGAAGCCGTAGCGGACCATGATCGTTCCTCCCTGCACGCACGCCCGTTGCATGCGCTCGACCCCGAGATGTCGTCCCCGCTCGGTCGTTCCCGAGTGAGGGATTGGCAGTTCAGCAAGTTGCATACCCCGCAGTCGCACGGAGGGCGGTGCCCTGACGAAAGGCGCTCGCGACGCCCGTGAGGTCCCGGCGAACGCGATCGGTCGTCGACGCCGGTTGGCGCGTTGCTTGAAGGTGAGTGCTCGCTCCTAAGTGCGGGACGATGGATCCGGTAATGCGCGCGACCCGGCCCAGGGGTCGGCCCCGCGACCCGCATTGCCGCGGACGCGCTGCCGATGGCCGACCCGGAAACGCCGACGGCCGGCACCCTGCGAGGTCAGTCCGCGACGCCCACGACGGGCGCGACGGCTTTCTTCGCCGGCCGCGCCAGCCAGACGACGCCGATCAGCAGCACGAACACCAGCGCCGAAAGGCGGAAGAGATCGTCGGCCGACATCGTGAACGCCTGCTGGTCGATCATGCGGTTGATCACGGCATGGCCCTGCCCGTTGGCAAGGCCGTTGGCGTGCAGGCCCGCGAGCGCCTGCACCGACGCAGGGTCATAGGGGCTGATGTGCTCCGCGAGCTGCGCGTGGTGCAGGCTCGCGCGCCGATCCCACCACGTCGTCATGATCGAGGTGCCGAACGAGCCCGCGGTGATGCGCGCGAAGTTGAACAGGCCCGACGCCGCCGCGATGCGCTCGGCGCCGAGTCCCGAGATGCTGAGCGTGACCAGCGGGACGAAGAACAGCGCCATGCCCGCACCCTGGATGATCGTCGGGACGAGCAGCGTCTCGATATCCGCGTTGGTGTCGAAGCGCGAGCGCATGAAGAACACGATGGCGAAGATCGCGAACGCCCCGGTCGAGAACAGGCGCGGGTCGACCTTGTGGATGGTCCTGCCCACGAACGGACTCAGCAGGATCGCGAGGAAGCCGACCGGGGCGAGGATGACCCCGGCCATCGTCGCCGTGTAGCCCATGTATTGCTGGAGCCACAGCGGCAGCAGCACGAGGTTGCCGAAGAATGTCCCGTAGGCCAGCGACATCGCGAGCGTGCTCGTCCAGAAATTGCGCCGCGCGAACAGCCGCAGGTCGACGACCGGGTGGCGATCGGTCAGCTCCCAGACCACGAACACCGCGAATCCCACGCTCGCCACGATCGCCAGCGCCACGATGAAGGTCGACCCGAACCAGTCGAGGTCCTTGCCCTTGTCGAGCATGACCTGCAAGGCGCCCACCCACAGGACGACGAGCGCGAGGCCGACGCCGTCGACCGGGACCTTGACCGACGGCGTTTCGCGACTGCGGTAGATAAGCCAGGTCGCAGCGACCGCGATCAGGCCCACCGGGATGTTGATGTAGAAGATCCACGGCCACGAGATGTTGTCGGTGATCCAGCCACCGAGCAGCGGTCCCGCCACCGGCGCGACCAGGGTCGTGATCGCCCACATCGAGAGCGCGCTGCCAGCGCGCTCCTTGGCATAGCTCGACAGCAGCAGCGCCTGCGACAGCGGGATCATCGGGCCGGCGACCGCGCCCTGCAGCACCCGGAACAGGATCAGCATCGGGAGCGACGGCGCCAGCGCGCAGAGGAACGACGCGAGCACGAACAGCAGCACCGACGCCGAGAACAGCCGCACCTGCCCGAAGCGCCGGCTGAGCCAACCGGTGAGCGGCAGCGAAATCGCGTTGGCGACGCCGAAGGACGTGATCACCCAGGTGCCCTGGTCCGGCGACACTGCGAGGTCGCCGGCGATCGCGGGGATCGACACGTTGGCGATCGACGTGTCGAGCACGTTCATGAACGTCGCGAGCGAAAGCGCGATCGTGCCCGCGACGAGCGCGGCGCCCTTGAGCGGAGGCGGCGGGGTCCACGTGGCCATGGCCTGCGATCGCTTCGAACGTCGTTACAGCGGCTTGGCGCGCACTGCCGCGACGTGCTTCACGGCGCGGATGCCGGTGGCTTCGGTGCGTGCGGGCTCGGTGCGTGCGGAGTCGGTGCGGGGGGAGTCGGTGCGGGTGGCGTCGGTGCGGGCGACGCGGCGGCCGCGCTCGGTCTTCGCCGCGCCCGGGGCTTGCGCGACCGTTGGTCGCAATGCTTCGTTGGCCGCGATGATCGCCTTGACTCGCGCGTCGGCGACGGCCTCCTGCACGTGGAACACGTCGGTTGCGTAGGGCGGAGAGGTCTGTGCGATCTTCGGCAGCCGCCCACCGCTGCGCTCGTGCGTGTCGACGTCGACCTGCATCGACAGGCCGATCTGGAGCGGATGCGCCGCGAGATCCTTGGGGTCGAGCGCGATGCGGACCGGGATGCGCTGGACGATCTTGATCCAGTTGCCGGTCGCGTTCTGCGCAGGCAGCAGCGCGAATGCCGAGCCGGTCCCCGCGCCGAAGCCCGCCACCTTGCCGCGGTAGTCGATCTTGCCGCCGTAGAGATCCGCGGTCAGCTTGACCGGTTGCCCGACGCGCATGTTCCTGAGCTGGGGTTCCTTGAAATTCGCCTCGACCCAGACCTGGTCCAGCGGCACGAGGGCCATCAACGCGGCGCCAGGCGCCACCCGCTGCCCGAGCTGGACGGCGCGCTTGGCGACGAAGCCGGAGACCGGCGCCGGCAACTCGGTACGCGCGTAGGCGAGATCGGCCGCGCGCACCTGGGCCGCGGCGGCGAGCACGTCCGGATTCGTGTCGACGCTCGTGCGGTCGATGCGGGCGCGATTCGCGGCGAGCTTTTCCTGCGCGGCCAGCAGTTCGGCCTTGGCGCTGTTGACGGCGTCCTGCGCGTGCTGCAGCTCTTCGCGCGAGATCGCACCCGAGCCGGCGAGGCGGCTGCGCCGCGCGAGATCGTCCTCGACGCGCGCGAGGTCCGAGCGGCGCATCTGGACGGTCGCGTCGAGCTGCGCGGTCGTCGCGAACAGCCCGCGGACGTCGCGCACGGTTTTCGCGAGCCGGGCCTCGGCTTCGTCGAGCGCGACCTTGGCATCGGCGCGGTCGAGCTGGACGAGGAGCTGGCCGGCATCGACGAACTGCGTGTCGTCGGCACCAATGGCCACGACGGTGCCCGCGATCTGCGGCGTGATCTGGACGACGTTGCCGCTGACGTAGGCGTCGTCGGTGGTCTCGTCGTAGCGCGCCGACCACAGCCACCAGGCGCTCCAGGCAATGCCGGCGACCACCACGATGCCGAACACGATCGCAAGGCCGCGCTGGCGCCGCGATCGCAGCGTCGCCGGGTCGAGGGAGTGGGTGTCGTTGGTCATGCTGGGGACTTCCCGCGATATCCGCCGCCGAGCGCGCGGATCAGGTTGATCGAGAGCGCGAGCTCGCGCGAGCGCAGGTCGACGTCGAGGCGCTGCTGCGCGAGCAGCGGCTGCTCGGCGGAGAGCACCTGCAGGTAGTTGCCGACGCCTTCGCGATAGCGGAGCAGGGCGAGCTCGTAGGCCTCGCGCGCCGTCGCCAGCGCCAGCGCCTGCTGCGCGCGCTGCGCCTCGACGCTGCGGAACGACGCGAGCTGGTCGACGACGTCGCGCAAGGCGTCGGCGAGGGTCTGGTTGTACTGCTCGACCGTGGCATCGTAATCCGCGTCGCGGACCGCGAGGTTGCCGCGCAGGCGGCCGGCATCGAAGATCGGCAGGCTGATCGCCGGCCCGACGCCCGCCATCCGGCTCGCGGCCGAGAAGAATCCCGAGGCCCCCAGGCTTTGCAGGCCCGCGAACGCCGCGAGGTTTACGTTCGGATAGAACTGCGCCTTGGCGACGTCGATCTGCCTTTGGGCCGACTCGATGCGCAACCGCTCGGCCACGAGGTCGGGTCGCCTGCCGATCAGCTCGGCGGGAACGGTGGTGGGCAATGCCGGGGCGCCCAGCGGATGGGCGGTGGGGCGCGCGATCGCGAGGCCGCGATCGGGGCCGCGGCCGAGCAGCGCGGCGATCTGGTTACGCGCGCGCGCGATCGTCTCGTCGATCTGCACGATCTCCTCGCGCGCGGCAGGCAGCGCCTCCTCGGCCTGCTTGAGCTCGAGCCGGGAGTCGATGCCCGCGGCGTTGCGGTCGCGGGACAGCGCATAGACGTTCTCGCGGCGATCGAGCGTCGCCTGGGCGATGTCACGCTGCTGGTAGGCACGCTCTAGCTGCACATAGGCTTGCGCGACGTTCACCGCCAGCATCAGCCGCGCCGCCTCGGCGTCGACCGCCGCGGCCCGCGCTTCGCCCATTGCGCTGCGCCACGCCGAGCGATTCTTGCCCCAGAAATCGATCTCCCAGTTCAAGGTCGTCTGCAGTTGGTATTGGGTGTCCCAGCTTCCGCCCACCGGCGGCGGAATGAGCCGGGTTTCCGCGAACCGCTCGCGCGTGGCGTCGAGGTTCGCGCCCGCCCGCGGGTACATCGCCGAGCGCGCGACCGCGGCGTAGGCCAGGGCCTTGCGCGTGCGCGCTGCGGCGAGCTTGAGCGTCGGGCTGTGGGCGAGTGCCTCGTCGATCAGGCGGTCGAGCGCAGGATCGCCGAAGCCTTTCCACCACGCGGGGTCGGGCCACGCCGCAGGCGACACCTTCGCCGCCGCGAGCGAGCGCTGGCTGGCCAGCGCGTTGGCGCTCGCGGGCGCCGCCTCCGGGGCGAGCCCGCGCATGCTCGCGCATCCCGCGGCGAGAAGCGCGGCGAGGACGGCGACACTGCCTGCAATCGACCTGTTCATGGGTCAGGCGTTGGCCAGCATCCGACGCAGGAATGCTTCGAGTTGCTGCGCTTCGGCCACGCTGAAGTCGCGCAGGAAGCGATTGAGGACCCGCACCGCGCCGGCAATGAGCTGCGGGTAGACGGCACTGCCTCCGGGAGTCAGCTCGACGATGACCTTGCGGCGGTCGCGGGGGCTGCGCACGCGTCGCACCAGCCCCTTGCGTTCGAGGCGGTCGATCATCCGGGTCATCGCCCCGGGGTCGTAGGAAGCGCCCTTGCACAAGGTCGACGCCGATGCCGACGCGGCCGCACCGGTGGCGAGCCTGACCAGAACCACGAACTGCGCCGCCGTGATGTCCAGCGGCTCGAGCTCCGCGTCGAGCGCCTCCATGAGTGCGCCCTTCACCACGGTCATCAGCCGGCCGATGCTGGTCGATGGATCGAAGCACTTCGGGTCGTAGATGAAAGCCATGGGGATCGGCAGGCGAGGATCGGCAGTCGGGGATCGGCAGTCGGGGATCGGCAGTCGGGGATCGGCAGTCGGGGATCGGATGGCGGTCCGGACTAGAATTGCCCATACAGTATCTGCCTAGGCAGATATTGTCAAGGCCTGCGTCCGACGAGACCGGAACAGCGACCTGCTACGCGCCGGCGAGCAGGAAATCGGCGAGCTCGACGAAGCCCGCGCCCGCGTCTCGCGTCGTGATGTACGCGGGCGGCTGGGCGATCCGGTCGAGGAAGCGCCGAAGGTTGGCGACGCCCACGGCGTTGGGGAAGAACGCGAACATCGGCGCGTCGTTGGGCGAGTCCCCGGCAAACACGAAGTCGTCGCGCGCTGCGTCGACGTCGATCGAGAATGCCTCGCGCATCAGCAGCCGCGTCGTCGCCAGCTTGTCGTAGTCGCCGAACCAGCCGTTGACATGGATCGAGCTCACCTTGGCGGTCATTCCCTGCGCTTCCATCAGCCTGACAATGCGCTCGACCGCGGCGCGCGGCAGCGCCGGCACGTCCTCGCGCCAGTCGATCGCGAGGTCGGTCTCGCGATAGCGCTGGTCCGAGGCGAGCGCGCTGCCCGGCACGTCCTTCAGGATCTGCGCGCCGATCGTCGCGATCCGCACCCGGTGCGCAGCGCGCTCGGCGTCCGACGCGACGAAGCGCCGCAGGAGCCGGCGCGTCCCCGCGTCGTAGCGCATGTAGAACGCGCCGTTCTCGCCGACCACCGCGTCCACCGGCCACATTCGGGCGATGTGGTCGCACCAGCCGGCCGGCCGGCCGGTGACGGGAACCACGAGGCGGCCCGCGGCGTGCAAGCGCTGCACTGCGAAGTAGGCTTCGGCGGTCAATTTGCCGTCGAAACTCAGAGTGTCGTCGATGTCGGTCAGCACCACGCGGATGCCGCGACGCGCGACCTCCGGCATGCTCGACAGGGGCGCGGGCGCGCTCATCGAAGAAGCCGGGAAACCGGATCAGACCCCGATTCGAAAAACGCAAAAAACGGGGTCAGACCACGATTAAAAACGTGGTGCGTCCCTGTTTTCATCACGACCCGAGGCGCGTCGCAACGCGGGCGCGCTGCGCGGCGGACATCGGCAGGCCGCACTTGGTGCGGCGCCACAGCACGTCCTCGGCGCTCTGTGCCCATTCGTCGCTCACCAGGTGCGAGACCTCGCGCTCGGTGAGCTGCGCGCCGAAATCCTCACCGAGATCGGCGGCCTTGCGCGCGTCGCCCAAAATCGCCGGCGCGCGGGTGCCGTGGCGTTTCGCGAGCGCGCGCAGCAGCTCGGGGTCGAGCGCCGGGTAGCGCCGGCGAAGGTCGCCGAGCCACGCGGTGCGGTCGCCGCGGGGCAGGTCGCCGCCCGGAAGCTGCGCGGTGGCCGTCCAGGCGTGCTTCATGTCCGGAAAGAACGGCCGCAACTCGACCAGCGCCGCCTCGGCGAGCTTGCGATACGTCGTGATCTTGCCGCCGAACACCGACAGCAGTGGCGCGCGGCCCGCGTCCGTCGCTGCGGGCACCTGCGCGTCGACCTTGAGCACGTAATCGCGCGTGATCGCCGACGGATCGTTCGCGCCGTCATCGTAAAGAGGC
>DASYXO010000363.1:0-4179 GCA_035934825.1 Casimicrobiaceae bacterium | reverse complement strand
CGTCGCCCGCGCGGCGCTGTTCGCGCGCCGCGAGACGCGTGTGCGCCCTGGACGCGACGACAAGATCCTCACTTCGTGGAATGCGCTCGCGATCGGCGCGCTGGCCCGCGCTTCGCGCGCCCAGGACGAGCCCGCGTGGGGGGAACTGGCGCTCGCGGCGCTGGACACGCTGGTCGCGACCGCGTGGCGCGACGGCAGGCTGTACGCGACGCGCCACGGCAGCGACGTGGCGCTGAACGCATACCTCGACGACCACGCGTTCCTGCTCGCCGCGCTGATCGAGGTGATGCAGCTGCGCTTTCGCGCTCGCGACTTTTCGCTCGCGACGCAGGTCGCGGAACGGCTGCTCGACGGCTTCGAGGACCGCGAGCACGGCGGGTTCTGGTTCACCAGCCACGATCACGAGCGGCTCTACCACCGGACCAAGCCGGCGCAGGACAACGCGACGCCCGCGGGCAACGGCGTGGCGGCGCAGGCGCTGCTCGCGCTGGGGCATCTCGCCGCGGCGCCGCGCTACGTCGAGGCCGCCGAGCGCACGCTGCGGGCGTTCGCCGAGGGCATTGCGCGCGCGCCGAACGCCCATGTCACGCTGGTGACCGCACTCGAGCGCATCGAGCATCCGCCTTCGACCCTCATCCTTTGCGGCGATGCCGCGCAGACGCGAAGCTGGCAGTGCGCCCTCGAGCGCGAGTATCGCCCCGAACTGTGCGTCGTCGACATCGGTGCCGGCGTGGATGCGCCGGCGGCGCTGCGCAAAGGGGCGCCCCCGTCGGAGGCTGCGGTCGCCTGGCTGTGCCACGGCCTGCAATGCCTCCCACCGATCACGACGCTCGAGGGCATCGAGGCGGCGGTTTCCGGTAATATTTCGAGCTGACGTCGAACCCAACCCCGATGGAGCTCCAATGAAGACCGCAACCGCAATCCTTGCAATCGCCTCGCTGACTGTGGCGTCGGCCGCTTTTGCCGACCAGCTCCAAGACATGATGAAGCAGAACGGCTGCAGCGCCTGCCATTCCGAGGACAAGAAGATCCTCGGGCCGGCCTACAAGGACGTCGCCGCCAAGTACCGCGGCGATCCCAAGGCGGCCGCGATGCTCGAGGCGAAGGTCAAGAAAGGCGGCTCGGGCACCTGGGGCCAGATTCCAATGCCCCCCAACTCGCAGGTCAGCGACGCCGACATCAAGAAGATGGTCGAGATGATCCTCGCGCTCAAGAAATAGCTCGACTGTGATACGCTGCGGCCTGCGTGGAGGAGAGAGCGCCGGCCGACCGCCGGAGCCGCCGAAGGCGTAACCCCGAAACCGCTCAGGCAAAAGGACCGCACGCAGGACAGACACGATCTGGAGAGCGGCCGACGCATCGGATGCGCGGCCCACCGAAGGGGCACCCGCCAGCGCTGCCGCAGTGCGCTGCCGCAATCTCTCAGGTAAAAGGACAGACGGGGCGACGCGGAGACATCCGCGCCGCCCCTTTTCCTTTTCCGCCCGGAGGTCGCGTGCCGAAAGCAACGTCGCTCAATGCCACCCACCGTGCGGCCGGCGCCCGCATGGTCGATTTCGGCGGCTGGGACATGCCGGTCAACTATGGCTCCCAGATCGACGAGCACCACGCGGTGAGGCGCGACGCCGGGATGTTCGACGTCTCGCACATGCGGGTGGTCGACATCCACGGCACGCCGGAAGCGGCGCCGCGCGATTTCCTGCGCTACGCGCTCGCCAACAACGTCGACCGGCTCACGACGCCAGGCAAGGCGCTCTATTCGTGCCTGCTCGCGGACGACGGTGGTGTCCTCGACGACCTCATCATCTATTTCCTGCGCGAGGACCATTTTCGCCTGGTCGTCAATGCGGCCACCGCCGACAAGGACATCGCGTGGCTGACGGCGCTGGCAGGCGCACGGGCGCCGGGGCTGCGCCTGGTCACCCGCGCCGACCTCGCGATCATCGCCGTGCAGGGCCCTCGGGCGCGCGAGAAAGTCTGGCGCGCGATCCGCGGCAGCGAAGCTGCGAGCGCCGCGCTCGCGCCATTCAATGCGGCAACGTTCGCCACGCCCGGCATGGGCGAGCTGTTCATCGCGCGCACCGGCTACACGGGCGAGGACGGATTCGAAATCGTCGTGCCGGCGACCCACGCCGAAGCGCTCTGGCGCGCGCTGGCTGCCCAGGGTGTGGTGCCCTGCGGCCTGGGCGCGCGCGACACGCTGCGCCTCGAGGCGGGAATGAACCTCTACGGACAGGACATGGACGAGGGCGTCTCGCCGCTGGAATCGGGGCTCGCCTGGACGGTCGACCTCGCGAGCGACCGCGATTTCTCGGGCAAGGCCGCGCTGCTCGCGCGTCCCGTCGGGCGCCGGCTCGCCGGACTCCTCCTGACCGACGCCGGCGGCGTGTTACGCGCGCACCAGGCGGTGCACACGGCGGCGGGCGTAGGCGAGATCACCAGCGGCACGTTTTCGCCCACGCTGCGAAAGTCGATCGCGCTTGCCCGCCTGCCGGCGGCGGTCGCGGTCGGCGATACGGTGCACGTCCAGGTCCGCGACAAGCGGCTTGCCGCGCGCGTCGTGAAGCCGCCTTTCGTTCGCAACGGCCGCGCGCTCGTCCAGTAAGCAACCGTCAACCGCAGCACAACTTCCCTGGAGTTCCGCCATGAGCGTTCCTTCCGACCTCAAGTACATCGACAGCCACGAATGGATACGCCTGGAGCCCGACGGCACGGTGACGATCGGCATCACCGATCACGCGCAGGCGGCGCTCGGCGATCTGGTCTACGTCGACCTTCCCAAGCCGGGGCGCAAGGTGAATGCCGGCGAGGCCTGCGCCGTCGTCGAATCGGTGAAGGCGGCGAGCGACGTCTATGCGCCGCTGTCGGGCGAGGTCGTCGCTTCCAACGACGACCTTTCCGGCGCCCCCGAGGCGGTCAACCAGGACGCCTATGCTGCGTGGCTCTTCCGCCTGCGGCCGAGCGAACCCTCGCAGCTCGCCGGCCTGATGGACGCCGCCGCGTACTCGAAGCTGATCGCCGAATCGTGATCCACCTGCAGGTCTACGCCCGTCGAGACGGTTCGCGGGCGCGCCGAGGAGCGAGCGCATGACCCTGATTCCACCCCCAGGCGAAACCCTCGCAGCCCTCGAGGACCACGACGGCTTCATCGCGCGACATGTCGGCACCACCGCGCAGGACCAGGCGGCGATGCTCGCGGTACTCGGGTACGCGAACCGCGCGGCGCTGGTCGATGCGATCGTCCCCGAGACGATCCGCCTGCGCGAGCCGCTGTCGCTGCCCGGTCCGATGGGCGAGGCCGAGGCCCTCGCGCATCTGCGCCGCATCGCGTCGCGCAACCAGGTCCTGAAATCGGTCATCGGGCAGGGGTACTACGGGACGCACACGCCTGGCGTCATCCTGCGCAACGTGCTCGAGAACCCCGCGTGGTACACCGCGTACACGCCTTACCAGGCCGAGATCTCCCAGGGGCGTCTCGAAGCACTGGCGAATTTCCAGACGATGGTCTGCGACCTGACCGCGATGGAAATCGCCAACGCGTCGATGCTCGACGAGGCGACTGCCGCCGCGGAGGCGATGACGCTGCTGCGGCGGGTCTCGACCGCGGAGAGCATGCGTTTCTTCGTCGCGGACGACGTGCTTCCGCAGACGCTCGACGTTGTGCGCACGCGCGCGAAGCCGTTACGCATCGACGTCGTGACGGGCCCGGCGGACGACGCGCCCGACGCGCAGGCGTTCGGCATCCTGCTCCAGTACCCGGGGGTCGACGGGAACCTGCGCGACTACCGCGCGCTGACCGCGGCCGCGCACGCCAAAGGGGCGCTGGTTGCAGTCGCCACCGACCTGCTCGCGCTGAGCCTGGTCGCGCCGCCCGGCGAGTGGGACGCGGACGTCGCCGTCGGCTCGTCGCAGCGCTTCGGCGTGCCGATGGGCTTCGGCGGGCCGCATGCCGCATTCATGGCGACGCGCGATGAATTCAAGCGCTCGCTGCCAGGCAGGCTCGTCGGCGTGTCCGTCGACGCCGCGGGCCGCCCGGCCTATCGCCTCGCGCTGCAGACGCGCGAGCAGCACATCCGCCGCGAGAAGGCGACGTCGAACATCTGCACGGCGCAGGTGCTGCTCGCGGTGATGGCGGCCATGTATGCCGTCTATCACGGCGCAGAGGGCCTCGTGCGGATC
>DASYXO010000184.1:0-4709 GCA_035934825.1 Casimicrobiaceae bacterium | reverse complement strand
TCCGCGGCCGCCGCGCCGGTGATTATCCCGGCGATGCCCGGGCTTGGCAACGAATCCACGGATCGGGCGCCGACCGGTCAGCCGCGCGTCCGCCAGTTCGGGGGACGCTTCGCGATGAACGCATCCATCCCCTCGTCGGCGTCGGGGTCATCGAGATTGCAGCACATTGCCTCGCCGGTCAGCGCATAGGCGTCGCCCAGCGTCGCGTCGATCTGGGCGTAGAAGGCGCGTTTGCCCATCGCGATGATCGACGCGCTGCGCGCTCCGATGACGTCGGTGAAATGCCGGACGCCGGCGTCGATCGCGTCGACGGCCACGACCCGGTTGACGAGCCCCCACGCCAGCGCGGTGGCGGCGTCGATCGGCTCGCCGGTCAGCAGCATTTCCATCACGCGCTTGCGCGCGACATTGCGCCCGACCCCCACTGCAGGCGTCGAGCAGAAGACGCCGACATTGACACCCGGCAGCGCGAAGCGCGCAGTGTCGGCAGCCACCGCGAGGTCGCACATCGACACGAGCTGGCAGCCTGCCGCAGTCGCCATGCCGTGAACGCGCGCGATCGTCGGCTGCGGCAATTGCGTGAGCTTTATCATGACCCGGCTGCAGAGATCGAACAGCCCGCGTCGCCACTGCGCCGAGCGCTGCGCGCGCAGCTCCTTCAGGTCGTGGCCGGCGCAAAAGCCGCGCCCGGCCCCGGCTAGCACGACAGCGCGAACCTCGGGATCGACGGCGACCTCGTCGAGTGCGCCCTCGAGCGCTGCGAGCATGCCCTCCGACAGCGGATTGAAGCGCTCGCCCCGGTTCAGGGTCAGGGTTCGCACGCCGTCGCGGGTATCCGTGAGGACGAACGGGGAGAGAATCGACTCCACAGTTGCATTCATTCGATCGCCGCCGTTGATTGCGCGCGCTGGCGCAGGATGAATTTCTGGATCTTGCCGGTCGAGGTCTTCGGCAGCTCCCCGAAGACCACGCTCTTCGGCACCTTGAAGCGCGCGAGCTCCGCGCGGCAATGCTCGATGACCTCGGCCTCGCTCAAATCGGCCCCGGGCTTCACTTCGACGAACGCGCAGGGCGTCTCGCCCCACTTCGGATCGGGCTTGGCGACGACCGCGGCAGCGAGAATCGCGGGGTGCCGGTAGAGGACGTCCTCGACCTCCAGCGAGCTTATGTTCTCACCGCCGGAAATGATGACATCCTTGGACCGGTCGCGGATCTTGACGTAGCCGTCAGGCTGCATCACCGCGAGGTCGCCGGTGTGGAACCATCCACCGGCGAACGACTCGTCGGTCGCGCTCGGGTTCTTCAGGTAGCCCTTCATCGTGATGTTCCCGCGGAACATGATCTCGCCCATGGTCTCGCCGTCCCAGGCCACCGGCAACATCGTCGCCGGGTCCATCACCGCCATGCCTTCCTGGCAGGTGTAGCGCACGCCCTGGCGACCGTTGCGTTCGGTGCGCGCTCCAATGTCGAGGCTCGCCCACTCCGCCTGCTTGGCACAGACGGCCGCGGGGCCATAGGTCTCGGTGAGGCCGTAGACGTGGGTAATCTCGAAGCCCAGCCGCTCCATCCCTTCGATGACGGAAGCCGGCGGCGCTGCCGCGGCGACCAGCGCGTGCACCTTGTGCCGGATGCCGCCCTTGAGCGACTCGGGAGCGTTGATCAGCATCGCGTGCACGATCGGCGCCCCGCAATAGTGCGTGACCCGGTGCTCGCGGATCGCATCGAAGACCGCCTTGGCGTCCACCTTGCGCAGGCACACATTGGTCCCGGCGTTTGCCGCCATCGTCCACGGAAAGCACCAGCCGTTGCAGTGGAACATCGGCAACGTCCACAGGTATGCCGAGTGCCGCGGCATGCCCCAGTCGACGATATTCGACAGCGCATTCAGGTAGGCGCCCCGGTGGTGGTAGACGACGCCTTTGGGATTGCCAGTCGTCCCCGACGTGTAATTCAGCGAAATCGCCTGCCACTCGTCGCCCGGGGGCTGCCATGCGAAATCGGGATCCCCCTTGGCGATGAAGGTCTCGTAGTCGGATTCGCCCAGCAGGTCGCCACCGGGCCCCAGCGCATCGACGACGTCGATCACCAGCAGCCTCCTCGCCAGCCGCTTCAGCGCCGCAGCGATCGCAGGCGAGAACTCGGTGTCGGTGATCAGCACCTTCGCCTCGCCGTGCTCGAGCATGAATGCCAGGGTTTCGGCGTCGAGCCGGGTGTTGAGGGTGTTCAGCACGCCGCCCGTCATCGGGACGCCGAAATGGCACTCGACCATCTCGGGGGTGTTCGCGAGCATCGCCGCGACGGTGTCGCCGATGCCGATGCCCCGGTGTGCGAGCGCCGAGGCGAGCCTGCGCGAGCGTGCGTAGGTCTCGGCCCACGAATAGCGCCGTGCGCCGTGCACCACCGAGACCCGCTGAGGCCACGTGTAGGCGGTGCGTGCAATGAGGGAGAGCGGCGTCAGCGACGCGTAGTTCGCCGCGTTGCGATCGAGATGCTGCTCGTAGATGCCGCGAGTCGCCATGGCGCGCCCCTGCCGTTGTCTCCTCAGGTGGACAATCGTAGCAAAATCGACGACGATCACAGGCTCCCGCATGAAGATCGACGCTCGATGGGACATCGACTTTCCCGCATCGTCACCCGCACCGGAGACTCAGGAACGACGGGCCTTGGCGACGGCTCGAGAGTCGACAAGGACAGCCTTCGGATCGCCGCGATCGGCGGCGTCGACGAGCTCAATTCGAGCATCGGCGCGCTGCTCGCCGAGCCCCTCCCTGACGCGGTTTCCGCCCTGCTGGTCGACGTCCAGCACGACCTGTTCGACCTCGGCGGCGAGCTCTCGATTCCGGGGCACGCCGCGGTCACCGCCGACCACGTGACGCGGCTCGAACAGGCGGTCGAGGAGATCAACTCGGGTCTCGCGCCGCTGAAGGAGTTCATCCTCCCCGGGGGGACCCGGCCCGCGGCGCTCGCGCATGTCGCGCGCACCGTTTGCCGCCGGGCCGAGCGCGCCGTGGTGGCCCTCGCCCGGCATGAAACGCTGTCCCAGGACGGTCGCGTCTACCTGAATCGCCTGTCCGACCTCCTGTTCGTCATCGCCCGCCAGCTCAACCGCGCGTCCGGTGTTCCAGACGTCCTGTGGCAGAAAGGACGCTCGCGGGGTACCGCCGCCCGATGAACGACGCTGCGCACGGTGCCGCGACCACCGCCCCGGGGGAGCGCAGCGCGCGGCTCGCGGCGCTGCTCGCGCGGGTCGCGCTCGCCGACCAGGGCGCGTTCGCCGAGCTCTATCGGCTGACGGCGCCGCATCTGTACGGTGTCGCCCTGCGTATCCTGAGGAATGCGTCCGCCGCCGAGGACATCCTTCAGGAAGCCTGGATCAGCGTCTGGCACCACGCCGGCGGTTACGACGCCGCGAAGAGCCAGCCGCTCACCTGGCTCACGTCGATCGTGCGCAACCGCAGCCTCGACCGGGTGCGGCGCCGCGAGATCGACGTGGTCGAGCCGACCGGCGACGACGATGCGCCGGACATCGAGTTTCCCGCCGACGAACCGTCGCCGGTGGACCTCCTGCTTGCAGGCGCCGACGCGAGGTCGTTGCGCGACTGCGTCGACGTGCTCGAGCCGGGACCCAAGCAGGCGATCGCCCTCGCGTTCTTCCACGGCCTCTCGCATGGCGAGCTCGCCCGGCACCTCGACGAGCCTCTCGGGACCGTCAAGTCCTGGGTTCGTCGCGGGCTCGAGAAACTGAAGCGCTGCCTCGACGGCTCGGGTGTGACGCGATGAACCTGTCCCGGCCCGATCGCCGCGAGCGGCTGGCGAGCCTCGCCGCGGAATACGCCCTCGGCACCTCGCCACCACGGGTGCGCCGGCGGCTGGCCCGGATCGCGCGCCGCGATCCGGTGGTCGCCGAGGCACTCGCGCAGTGGGAACGCCGGATCGCCGTGCTCGGTGAGGGCGCCCCCGGCGTGACGCCGCCGCCGCGGATATGGCGAAGCATCACCGACAAGCTCGGCCTCGCGAGCGCAGAGGCGCCGCGGATTGCGTGGTGGGACCGGCTGGGATTGTGGCGCGGCTTCGCGGCCGCGAGCTTCATCGTAGCGACGGCACTGGGCGTCGTGCAGCTCACGCGGCTACCCGCCCCGGCGGCGGCGCCGCTGGTCGTCGTGCTTGCAGGGTCCGATGCCAGGCCGGTGATCATCGCGACGGCGGCCCGTGGCGAGCGCTTCCTGACGATGAAGTCCGTCGTCGACACGGCACCACCGCAAGGCAAGGCCTTCGAGCTGTGGGCGCTTCCCGCCGCCGGCGCGCCCCGGTCGCTGGGGGTGATTCCGGTCGGCGCCGTCGTCGAGGTGCCGCTGCACGCGCCCGTCGGTGAGTCGCTTGCGAACATCCCCGCGCTTGCCGTGAGCCTCGAGCCGGCAGGCGGCTCGCCGACGGGGGCACCGACCGGGCCGGTGCTCTACTCGGGCAACGTCGAGCGCATGTACTGACGGTCGCGCGAAGGCCCGCGCTCGACGCTAGCGCCGCCTCAGGAGGTACCCGTCGGGACCATCTTCCATGTCCCACCCTGCGTCGCGCAGCAGCGCGCGCAGGCGA
Organism: Casimicrobiaceae bacterium; assembly: GCA_035934825.1. GTDB lineage: Bacteria > Pseudomonadota > Gammaproteobacteria > Burkholderiales > Casimicrobiaceae > VBCG01. The sequence goes on along the minus strand of DASYXO010000184.1, from coordinate 116 downwards.
TCCGCCTCGACCCAGTCCTTTGCCTTGCGCGCCGCGACGCGCTCGCGCGCCAGCGCATCGATGTCGCCGGGAACCGTGTCCTCCTTCGGGCGCCAGTCGTCGAGCCCGAGGCCGAG
>DASYXO010000318.1:0-14759 GCA_035934825.1 Casimicrobiaceae bacterium | reverse complement strand
TCGCAGCTCGGCGGCGCGCTCGAACTCGAGGTTTCGTGCCGCCTCGTGCATCTGCTTCTCGACCTGGCGCAATTCCTTCTCGAGGTCCTTCTCCGCCATCCCGGCGTAATGCGCCTTCTCCTGCGCCGCCTTCTGGTCCTTGCGCGCCTCGTCGATGTCGTAGACGCCGTCGATCATGTCGCGGATGCGCTTCTCGACCCCCTTGGGCGTGATGCCCATCGTTGCGTTCCACGCGACCTGCTTGGCGCGTCGCCGCTCGGTCTCCCCGATCGCCGCTTTCATCGAATCGGTCATGCGGTCGGCGTAGAGAATCGCCGTCCCGTTGATGTGGCGGGCGGCGCGGCCGATCGTCTGGATCAGCGAGCGCTCGGCGCGCAGGAACCCTTCCTTGTCGGCGTCGAGGATCGCCACCAGCGACACCTCGGGGATGTCGAGACCCTCGCGCAGCAGGTTGATCCCGACCAGGACATCGAACTCGCCCAGGCGCAGGTCGCGGATGATCTCGACCCGCTCGACGGTGTCGATGTCGCTGTGCAGGTAGCGCACGCGCACGCCATGCTCGCCGAGGTAGTCGGTCAGGTCCTCTGCCATGCGCTTGGTCAGGGTCGTGACCAACACGCGCTCGTTGCGCCCCGCGCGCAACCCGATCTCCGACAGCAGGTCGTCGACCTGGGTCGCCGCCGGACGCAGGTCGAGCTGCGGATCGACGAGGCCGGTGGGGCGTACGACCTGCTCGACGACCTGGCCCGCGTGCTTGCGCTCGTATTCGGCGGGCGTGGCCGACACGAAGATCGTCTGCGGCAGCAGGTGCTCGAATTCGTCGAAGCGCAGCGGCCGGTTGTCGAGCGCCGATGGAAGCCGGAAGCCGTAGTTGACCAGGTTCTCCTTGCGCGCGCGGTCTCCCTTGTACATGCCGCCGACCTGCGGGATGGTGACGTGGCTTTCGTCGATGAACATCAGCGCCGTCGGCGGCAGGTAATCGATCAGGGTCGGCGGTGGCTCGCCGGGCTTGCGGCCCGACAGGTGCCGCGAGTAGTTCTCGATGCCCTTGCAGAAGCCGATCTCGGCCATCATCTCGAGGTCGAAGCGCGTCCGCTGCTCGATGCGCTGCGCTTCGACCAGCTTCATCTGCGAGACGAAGAACTCCTTCTGTCCGGCGAGCTCGACCTTGATCGCCTCGACCGCGTCGAGCACCTTCTGGCGCCCCGTCACGTAATGCGAGGACGGGAACACCGTGTAGCGCGCCATCCTGTGCCGCAAGTGGCCGGTGAGCGGATCGAAAAGCTGCAGCGACTCGACCTCGTCGTCGAACAGCGAGATGCGGATCGCGCTCTCGGCGTTTTCCGCCGGAAAGATGTCGAGAACGTCGCCACGCACCCGGAACGTGCCGCGCTTGAAGTCGAGGTCTGCGCGCTGGTACTGCATGTCCGCCAGGCGCTTGATCGCGTCGCGCTGGGCGAGCCGGTCGCCCTGGCGCACGTGCAGGATCATGCTGTGGTACTCGGACGGATCGCCGATGCCGTAGATCGCCGATACCGTGCCGACGATCACGCAGTCGGGCCGCTCGAGGATCGCCTTGGTCGCAGACAGCCGCATCTGCTCGATGTGCTCGTTGATCGAGCTGTCCTTCTCGATGTAGAGGTCCCGCGACGGGACATAGGCCTCGGGCTGGTAGTAGTCGTAGTAGGAGACGAAGTACTCGATCGCGCTGTTCGGGAAGTATTCGCGAAACTCCGAGTAGAGCTGGGCGGCGAGCGTCTTGTTGGGCGCCAGCACCAGCGCTGGTCGGCCGCTGCGCGCGATGACGTTCGCCATCGTGAAGGTCTTGCCCGAGCCGGTGACTCCGAGCAGCGTCTGGAACGAGAGGCCGTCGACGAGGCCCTCGGTCAGCCTGGCGATCGCCTCGGGCTGATCCCCGGCAGGCTCGAACGGCTGGTGCAGCTCGTAGGGACTTTTAGGAAAGGTGACGATCATGCAGTCGGCAAAGCCTCGGGGCAACCTGTCATTGTAGGTTCATCGAGGAGCGACTGGAACCGGCGTGCCCGCGTCCCGATCGTTCTCTCCACTCCGCGGCCCGTCAGGAGCCTTCCACGCCCTGCGCCGCGTCCTGCTGCGCCGGCGCGTCGAATTGCAGCGCGGCGAGCCTCGCGTACAGCGGATTGTCCCGGACCAGCGCGTCGTGGGTGCCCTGCGCGACGATGTGCCCGCCCTCCATCACCGCGATGCGGTCGGCGTGGCGCACCGTGGCAAGGCGGTGCGCGATCATCAGCACCGTGCGGCCCGCCATCAGGCGCTCGAGCGCGCGCTGTACGATCTGCTCGCTCTCGGCATCGAGCGCGCTGGTCGCCTCGTCGAGGAGCAGGATCGGCCGGTCGGCGAGGATCGCGCGTGCGATCGCGAGGCGCTGCCGCTGCCCGCCCGACAGTCGCACGCCGCGCTCCCCCAGCAGGCCTTGGTAGCCCCCCGGTAGGCGCCCGACGAACTCGCTCGCGTAAGCTGCATCGCAGGCGGCCTTCACCTCGGCGTCGCTCGCCGACGGACGCCCGTAGCGCACGTTCTCGAGCACCGAGGCCGCGAAGATCACCGGCTCCTGCGGGACCACGGCGAGCTGGCGCCGGACCTCGCGCGGATCGGCCGCCCTGAGATCGACGCCTCCGATGTGTACGGCTCCCGACTGCGGGTCGTAGAAGCGCAGCAGCAGCTGGAACACCGTCGTCTTGCCCGCCCCCGACGGTCCCACCAGCGCCACCTTCTCGCTGTCGCGCACCTCCAGCGTGAACGCGTCGAGCGCCGGCGCATCGGGACGCGACGGGTAGTGGAAGCTGACCTGCTCGAAGCTCACGGTACCGCGGCCGGTCGCCGGAATCGGCAGCGGATTGGCCGGCACAGGGATCGTCGAGTCGACGGCGAGCAGCTCGAACAATCGCTCGGTTGCGCCCGCGGCGCGCTGCAGGTCGCCGATCACCTCGCTGATCGTGCCGACCGCACCGGCGACGATGATCGCGTAGAACACGAAGGCCGATAGCTGCCCGGCGGAGAGCCGCCCCGAGACCACGTCGTGGCCGCCGATCCACAGGATCACGCCCACCGCGCCGAACACGAGGAGGATGACCGCCGCGGTCAGGATCGCCCGCTGGCGGATGCGCCGCACCGCAGTGCCGAACGCAGCCTCGACGCGCGAGGCGAAATCGCGCCGGTCGTCGTTCTCGTGGCCGTAGGCCTGAACGGTGCGGATCTCGTGCAGCGATTCGTCGAGGAACGCACCCACGTCGCCAACGCGGTCCTGCGTGGCCCGCGCGAACTTGCGCACGCGGCGCCCGAACAGGATGATCGGGACGACCACCAGCGGCACCCCGGCGAGGACCAGCAACGTGAGCTTGGCACTGGTCAGCAGCAGCATCGCCAGCCCGCCGACCATCAGCAGGAAATTGCGGATCGCCATCGACGCGCTGGAGCCGATGACCGTGTCCAGCATCGTGGTGTCGTTGAGCAGTCGCGAGATCACCTCGCCGGTGCGGGTCGCCTCGAAGAATGCCGGCGGAAGGCCGAGCAGATGGTCGTACACGGTGCGCCGCAAGTCTGCGGTGACGCGCTCTCCGAGCCACGACACATAATAGAAGCGCATGTACGTGCCCGCCGCCATCACGACGACGATGCCCAGCATCAGCGCCAGGGTCCGGTCGAGCTCGTGCGCGTTCGACGCGGCGAAGCCCCGGTCGACGACGAACTTGAGGCCCTGCCCGACCGCGAGCACCGCCGAGGCGGCAATGACGAGGCCGATGCCCGCCAGCACGATCTTGCGCCGGTACGGACGCAGGAACCGCCCGACGCGGGCGAGCGTCTTCAGCGCGGTGACGGGGGCGATCTTCGGAGCGGGTTCGAGACGGGTTTCGGTGCGGGCCATGGGAAAGAGGGGCTGAAGCTGGAGCCGGTGCGGAGACTGGAAACGCAATGAACCACGTCGGGCAGATGGGGGCGTCGCCGCGACGCCTCAAGCGGTGCGGGTCCGCCGCGCGGTACAATAGCGCGTTTCGCAACCCGCCGGATTCGACATGAATGCTCCCCTTGCCGCGTCGCTGTTCGGTGCCGTGGATCTCGCGCCGCGCGACCCGATCCTCGGCATCACCGAGGCCTACAATGCCGACCCCGATGCGCGCAAGGTCAACCTCGGCGTTGGGGTCTATTGCGACGACAACGGGAAGGTGCCGCTGCTCGAATGCGTGCGCCGCGCCGAGCACGAGATCACGAACAACGCGGCGCCCCGCGGCTACCTCCCGATCGACGGCATCCCCGCCTACGACAAGGCGGTGCAGGCACTGCTGTTCGGCGATGGCAGCCCGGTCATCGCGAGCGCGCGTGCGGTGACAGTGCAGGCACTGGGCGGCACCGGCGGACTCAAGGTCGGCGCCGACTTCCTGAAGCGTTTCTCCCCGGCGTCCCAGGTGTGGATCAGCGACCCGAGCTGGGAGAATCACCGTGCGCTGTTCGAGGGCGCCGGTTTCACCGTCAATGTCTATCCGTATTACGACCCGGCCACCCACGGCCTCGATTTCAAGGCGATGCGCGCGTCGCTCGACACGATGCCCACCGGCAGCATCGTCGTGCTGCACGCCTGCTGCCACAACCCCACCGGGGTCGACCCGACGGCCGCACAGTGGGACGAGATCATCGCCGCGGTCCGCGCGCGCGCACTGGTGCCGTTCCTCGATCTTGCTTACCAGGGATTCGGAACCGGCATCGATGCCGATGGCGAGGTCGTGCGCAAGTTCGCCGCCACGCCCGGGCCGGTGTTCATCTCGAGCTCGTTCTCCAAGTCGTTCTCGCTCTACGGCGAGCGGGTTGGCGCGCTGACGGTCGTCGCTGCCGACAAGGACGAGGCCGCGCGCGTCCTGTCGCAGCTGAAGCGCGTCGTGCGCACCAACTATTCGAACCCTCCCACGCATGGCGGCCAGATCGTCGCACGGGTGCTGACCAATCCCGAATTACGCAGGCTGTGGGAGGCCGAGCTTCGCACGATGCGCGAGCGCATCCGGTCGATGCGCGCGACGCTGGTCGCGAAGCTTGCCGAACGCGCGCCTGCGCACGACTTCGCCTTCGTGCGCGACCAGCGCGGCATGTTCTCGTACTCGGGTCTCGACAGGGCGCAGGTCAAGCGCCTGCGTGAGGAATTCTCGGTCTACGCGATCGAGACCGGGCGCATCTGCGTGGCCGCCCTCAACACCGGGAACGTGGACTACGTCGCCGACGCCGTTGCTGCCGTGCTGTCGCCGTGATTCCCGCCGCCGTCCGCCTTGAGCGGGCAGGTGGCGATGGTATAATGCGCGGCGCGTGCGGGAATAGCTCAGTTGGTAGAGCGCAACCTTGCCAAGGTTGAGGTCGCGAGTTCGAGACTCGTTTCCCGCTCCAGATTCCCCGGGAGAGCCTGAAGTTCGATGACGCGGCTCTCCCTTTTCGTTTGATCTTTCGCTTGTCCGGCCGCGGCAGCGCAATCGACGCCTGTTCCGGCCGCGTCCATCCCGGGCGGGGTGGCAGAGTGGTCATGCAGCGGCCTGCAAAGCCGTCTACGCCGGTTCGATTCCGACCTCCGCCTCCAGATTCCCATCCAGCAGCATCCGCAGTCATCCCGCCATCCCCTGATGGCCTGCGACGGATCACGAAGGCCGTGGCGGCATGACGACTCCGGCTCGGCGAACTGGCCCAACTCGCGAGGCGTACTACCGCACCGTTGGCATCGACGCCAATCCTCGCATAGGAAATGCGCGTCTGGCCAACTCGACACGTTCGCTTGCGCAGCGCGCACAAATGCATGATCGGGCCTGCAGCAATCCGCACTTGCGTCTCGCCAATCGGAAGGCGGTAGCGAGCCCACCTGCCTCGGGCCACCGCCTCCCACCGGCCGCGCGCCGGCACCACTTGTCCGGACATCCGCACTTACTGCTTGAAACTCCCTGCCGGTCGGCGTAACCTCGAATTGAAGTACATGCAAGTCGTGGATCGGTGCTCGCGGTGACGGTATCGGTCGCGTGTGTCGGGTCTGGCGGGGGACGCGCTCCGCAAGCCGATGCCCCCCGGTCCTCAGCCGTGCGGTAGCGCCGGTGTTGCTTGCAACAATGGACGGGGAGGCACTCTATAGATGACACTCACTACAGATCGACCCCCATGCCGGTAACCCGAGGCCGGTACGCGTTGCGGTGACGCAACGAAACGAAGCCACAGCAATGTGGCGGTCCTGTGAAGCCCCGCGACCATCGTGGGGCTTTGCATTGCAGGATCCCGGAAGCGCTGCACGCAGCGCGTAGCCGGCCTGTCCTTCACGTTCGATCGCTGCCTGCGTCCGGAGCCGCTCCGAACGCGAACGCAGGGGCGACCCGCGGTCGCTCCGGCATCGCGGCGGACCAGAGGTCGTGCCAGGCGTCCGCGGCGATGCTGCGCGCGACCATCACGATGTAAGCCGGCCGCTCGTCCGGCCGGTAGAACAGTGCGTTGATGTGTCCGAATACGCTCTGTGCGCAATGACCTGGCGAGAAGACGCGGGAATGGAAGTCGAGCGGGCAGCCCCGGTTCAACACGCGTGCCGCGGCCTCGCCCCGGATCTCCCGCGCCACGTAGCTCGCCGACAGGTCGAACAGCGCGCCGCCCGCGGCGTTTCGCGCGCGCCGGGCTGCATCGAAATCCGGCGCAGGAGCGTCGGTTCCCGCCACCCAGAGCCACGACCGCGGACCCAGCCACAGCATCGCGCCGCCGGCGCCGTACGTGCTGGTGCCGGGCTGCAGCGGTATCTGGACGCCAAACAGTGCTTGGGACTCGGCCGCGAGCGTTCCTCGGCCCAGGTCGCCGCGCAGGTTCCAGGCGCGCGTGATCCGGATCTCGGCGAACGCGACGCCTGCTGCATCGTCCTGCGCAGGCACCGCGGCCAGCGGTGCGGGTTCGCGGTCAGCCACGAAGCCGCTCCCCCTCGGGATCGATGAAGCACGTTGGCCCGACCAAGACGCGAGCCCGCGCGTTGGCCAGCGGGGATACGGCCCACAGCGAATCACCGTGTCGCGCGCGCCCGCCTGCCAGCAGCCCGAGTCCGATCCATGCGTCGAGATGCGGGCTGAAGCACCACGACGTGACATGCCCGAGCATCGGGTTGGGCGACGTGGCGTCAGGATCGGAGACTAGCTTCGCTCCCCGCGGCATCGGTGCCCCACCCTGCGCAATGAGGCCGACCAGTTGCCAGCGATCGGGCGCAGTGAGCACGGGGCGGTCGAGCAGCGGCTTGCCGATGCACCACTTCCCCGGACTGATCATGCGCGCCATGCCGAGATCGTCGGCAGTCGTGCGCCCGTCGATCTCGGACCCGATCACGACGTGCCCTTTCTCGATGCGCAGCGTGTTCATGGCCTCGGTACCGTATGGCATGATTGCCTGCGACCGGCCGGCATCGAGCAGCCGTTCCCACATCTCGAGACCGCGATCGGCAGGCACGTGAATCTCGTAGGCGAGCTCGCCCGAGTAGCTGATCCTGAACAGCCGGGCCGGAATGACTTCGCCGCCGTGCAGCCGGCAGGCGGCCGTGCCCAGGAACGGGAGCGCCTCGTTTGACACGTCGATGTCGGCGACTTGCGCCAGCAGTTGCCGCGCCTTGGGGCCGGCGAGCGCCGCCGCCGCCCACTGCTCGGTGACGGACACCGCATGGACGTCGAGCTCGGGCCAGTCGAGCTGCAGCAGGCGCTCGAGGGTCTGCATGATCGCGGCCGCGTTTGCCGTCGTCGTCGTCATCAGGTAGCGGTCGGCGTCGATGCGCGACGTCGTGCCGTCGTCACGCACCATGCCGTCCTCGCGCAGCATCACGCCGTAGCGGCAGCGGCCGACCGCCAGCGTGTCCCAGCGGTTGACGTAGATTCGGTTCAGAAGCTCGGCGACATCGCGACCCTGCAATTCGATCTTGCCCAGCGTCGAGACGTCGACGATGCCGACGTTACTGCGGACGTTGCGGGCTTCGCGCAGCGCGGCTGCATCCTCGGACTCGCCCGGGCGCGGATAGGTGTGCGGGCGCTTCCACAGCCCGGCGTTGACGAAGCGCGCCCCCTGCGCCCCGTGCCAGGCGTGCATGGGGGTGTAGCGCGTCGGCTCGACCTGCGGACCCTTTGCATGACCTGGGAACGCCCCGAGGGTCACCGGAGCGTACGGCGGGCGAAACGTCGTCGTGCCCACCTCGGGGACCGATACCCCGAGCTGCGCCGCCATCAGCGCGAGCCCGATGACGTTGCTGGTCTTGCCCTGGTCGGTGCCCATGCCCAGCGTCGTGTAGCGCTTCAGGTGCTCGACGGCCTGGTAGCCCTCGCGCGCAGCCAGTTCGATGTCGCGGACCGTCACGTCGTTCTGCAGGTCGACGAAGGCCTTTCCCGCTTTCCCTGGCGTGTCGACCGTCGGAACCCGCCACAGCGCTTCGACCGCGGCCCGCTCACCGTCGCGCGCGGCAACGGCCGTGACCGGGCGGGCGGCGAGGCCGGCCCGCGCGGCGGCTTGCGTTCCGGCCGCCTCCCCCTGCCGCAAGGCCCGCGCCAGGTCCTGGCAGCCCTGGACGGCGCCGGCGGCGACGATGGGCAGCGGCGACGCGTCGGGCAGGAAGCTCGCCGTGACCGGGTCGTAGCGCAGGCTGCCCCGCGCCTGCGAGTAGAGGTGGACGGTGGGACTGTAGCCGCCCGACACCGCGACGACGTCGCATTCCAGCGAGGTGGTGTAACCCCCCGCCAGATGCACGACGTCGACGCGCGATACGCGCAGGCGGCCGTGCGCCCGCGCGATGCCTGACGCCGGCATCAGCGCGATCCCCGCCTCCCGCGCCCGCGAGGGTAGCGCCCCGTCGAGTCGCGACGCCGGCCGGGCATCGACGATCGCGGCGACTGCGGTGCCACTCTGGTGCAGCGCCAGCGCGGCCGCGTACGCGCGATCGTTGTTCGCGAATACGATCGCGCGAGTCCCGAGCTTCACCGCATAGCGCCTGACATAGGTGCGCGCCGCATCCGCGAGCAGCGTGCCGGGCAGGTCGTTGTTCGCGTAGGCGACGCCCCGCTCGATCGCGCCGCTCGCCAGCACGACCGCCTTGGCGCGAATCAGCCAAAGCCGTTGGCGCGGGAGCTGCGCAGGCACCGCGGGCAGATGATCCGCGACCGACTCGATCGCGCCGACGAGGTTGCCGTCGTAATAGCCGAACGCCGTGGTCCGCGGCAGCAGCGTCACGTCGCGATTGACCGCCAGTTCCGCCAGCATGCCGTCGGTCGAGTCGATCGCCGGCCGATCGCCGATCTTCGCGTCGGAGCCCAGCAGGCGCGCGCCGAAACGCCCCGACTGGTGGCACACGATGACGCGCGCACCGTTGGCTGCGGCCGCCTGCGCTGCGGCGAGTCCGGCCGGGCCGCCGCCGATCACCAGCACGTCGCAATGCGCATGCTGGTGCTGGTACTGATCCGGGTCGGGCTCCTGGGGCGCTCGGCCCATTCCGGCAGCGCGCCGGATCAGGTGCTCGTAGCGCAGCCACCAGCGCGGCGTCGGCGGCCACATGAAAGTCTTGTAGTAGAAACCCGCTGGCAACATCGCCGACATCGCGTTGGCGATCACACCGACATCGAAGCGCGGCGACGGCCAGCAGTTCTGGCTGGTTGCGGTCATGCCTTCGACGAGCTCGACCATCGTCGCGCGCGTGTTCGGCTCGGTGCGTGCGCCGCGGGCGAGCTGCACCAGTGCGCTCGGCTCCTCGACACCTGCGCTGTAGATGCCGCGCGGTCGGTGATACTTGAAGCTGCGACCCACCAGGTGCACGCCGTTGGCGAGCAGCGCGGACGCGAGCGTGTCGCCGGCATGGCCGGAGTAACGCCTGCCGTCGAACTCGAACGGCAACAGGCGTGCCCGGTCGATCGCGCCGCCGGCGGGAAGGCGCCAGCGCTGCGTCGCCGCCGCCTGCGGATCGGGGGACCTCGCAGGCGCGGTCACGGAGGCGTTCCGTCGAGCGGCGTGCCGGCGGGCGCGCTCCCGACGATGTCGTGGCTGCGCGTGTCGCGGCGGACCTTGAACCAGCTCCGGCAGCCTGCGCCGTGGTACCACAGCTCGTCGTGGGGGCCGCAGGGGTTGTCGCGCAGGTAGACGTAGTCGACCCAGCTCGACTGCGGCGCATCGGCAGCCGGTCGCTTCAGCGTCGCATCGCCGCCATAGGTGAACTCGACCTGGTTGCGCGGCCCGCAGTACGGGCACGGGATGAGCATCATGTCCGCCTCAGTGCGCCCATGGCACCGGGCCGGCGCCCTTCTCGTCGATCGTCCGCCCCTCGGCGAAGCGCTCGAGCGTGAACGCCGAATTGAGCGGATGCGGCGCTTCGCGCGCAATGGTCCACGCGTGCACCCAGCCCGACGCAGGCGTCGCCTTGAAGCCACCGTAGCACCAGCCCCCGGTCATCGTCAGGCCGCCGACCGGGAGCTTGCCGATGATCGGACTGCCATCCATCGTCATGTCCATGATCCCGCCCCAGCTGCGCATCAGGCGCAGACGTCCGAAGCTCGGAAACAGCGCGAGGCAGGCCGCCACCACGTTCTGGATCGTCGGGAGGTTGCCGCGCTGCGCATACGAATTGTAGAAATCGAGGTCGCCACCCATCACCAGCTCGCCCTTGTCGGATTGGCTGATGTAGAAATGAACGGCACCCGAGGTCACGACGGTGTCCAGCACCGGCTTCAGGGGTTCGGACACCATCGCCTGCAACACATGCGATTCGATCGGCAGGCGCACGCCCGCCATGGCGGCGACGCGGCTCGAGTTGCCGGCGACGGCGATGCCGACGCGTCGCGTCGCGATGTCGCCGTGGGTCGTTCGCACGCCGGTCACTGCGCCGCGCTCGATGTCGATGCCGGTCACCTCGCAGCGCTCGATGATGTCGACGCCCAGCGCGTCCGCCGCGCGCGCGTAGCCCCACGCGACCGCATCGTGGCGGACCGTGCCGCCGCGCGGCTGCAGCAGGCCGCCGAGGATCGGAAAGCGCGCCCGGGGCGAGCAATCGAGGTTCGGAATGCGGCGGGCGATCTCCTCGCGGGTCAGGAACTGCGCATCGATCCCGTTCAGGCGCATCGCGTTGCCGCGGCGCATCGCCGCATCCATGTCGGCAGGCGAATGCACCAGGTTCAACACGCCGCGTGCGCTGTACATCACGTTGAAATTGAGCTCCTGCGACAGGCCCTCCCAGAGCTTGAGCGACAGCTCGTAGAAATGCGCGTTTGGATCTAGGTGGTAGTTGGATCGCACGATGGTCGTGTTGCGCCCCGTGTTGCCGCCACCGATCCATCCCTTCTCGAGCACGGCGACGTCGCGGATTCCGTGCTCCTTCGCCAGGTAGTACGCCGTGGCGAGGCCGTGCCCTCCGCCGCCGATGACGACGACGTCGTAGCTTCGCCTGGGCTTCGGGCTGCGCCACGCCCGCGGCCAGTGCCGGTGGCCGCCGACGGCGTTGCGGACGAGACTCGCGATCGAGTAGCGTTTCACGCGTTGGTCGGCGCCAATAACAGCTCTGACCCCAATTAAAGGACCTGAGACAGGAACGCGCGCGTCCGGTCCACTTTCGGGCGGTCGAACAGCTCGGCCGGCGGCGCGGATTCGACGATCCTGCCGCCGTCGGTGAAATGGACCTCGTCCGCGATCTCACGCGCGAAGCGCATCTCGTGCGTGACCAGGATGCAGGTCATCCCCTCCTGCGCGAGCCCGCGGATGGTGTTAAGCACCTCTTTCACCGTCTCCGGGTCGAGCGCGGCGGTCACCTCGTCGAACAGCATCACCTCGGGCCGCATCGCCAGCGAGCGCGCGATCGCCACCCGCTGCTGCTGCCCGCCCGACAGCTCGCCGGGATAGGCGTCCTGCTTGGCAGCCAGCCCGACCTTGGTGAGCAGCGCGATCGCGCGCGCGCGGACCTCGTCCGGCTTTTCCCTGAGCACGTGGATCGGCGCCATCATCACGTTCTGCAGCGCCGTCTTGTGCGGGAACAGGTTGTACTGCTGGAACACCATCGACACTTCCTTGCGCAGCGCGATCTTCTCCGTGTCGGTCCGCAATGCATGGACATCGAAGCTGGCGACCCGGATGCTGCCCCGCTGGATCGGCACCAGGCCGTTGATGCAGCGGAGCAGCGTCGACTTGCCGGAGCCCGAGGGTCCGATGATGCACGCGACGCCGCCTTTCGCGACGGTGAGCGAGACCCCTTTCAGGACTTCGACCTCGCCGAACGACTGGTGGACGTCGTGGACGGCGACGATGGGTTGAGCATTGGCGTCCGGCATTTCGGCCTACTGCCGGACGGCGTAGCGCGCTTCGAGCCGCACGGTCCAGCGCGCGATCGGGTAGCAGTAGACGAAGAACCAGAGCAGCACGTAGCTGTAGAAGGCGAGCAGAAGTCCCGGCCGGTTCTCGGCGGAAAGCGCTCGCTGGGTGAGGGTCATCATCTCGTTCACGCCGACGATCGACGCGAGCACCGTGGACATCGTGAGGATCGCGTAGAGGTTCATCCACGGCGGCAGCATCCGCTTGATGCATTGCGGGAAGATGATCATCCATTGCGTCTGCCGCCGGTTGAACGCCAGCGACGCCGCGGCCTCCCACTGCGTCGTCGGGATCGACTGGACCGCGCCGCGAACGATCTCCGACACGTTCGCCATCACCGGCAGCGCGAGACCGAGCGTCGCCTTCGTCCAGTCTGGAATCGGGATCGTCACGCCGAACACCGTCACCTGGAAAGGTAGCAGGAACATGCAGTAGAACAGCAGCACCAGCCAGGGCGCGTTGCGGAAGAAATGCGTGGCGAGCCAGGCGCCCCGCTTCATCGCCGGCAACAGGGAAATCTGGGCGAAGCCGAGGAAGAAGCCGGCGATCGACCCAATCGCCATCGCGACGAAGCTGATCGCGAGATTGAACGCGAAGCCGCGCGCGAGCAGCGGGGTCCACTTCCAGATCGTCGCCAGGATCGACGGGTCGTAGCTTCGCGACTGCGCCTGCGCGACGCCGCAGGCCAGGATGAACGCGGCTAGTAGCGCAACTCCGTGCGCGGGCGTGAGGCGCAGCGCCAGCGTGCCCGATGCCCGCTCGCGCAGCGCGGTTCTCGTGAGCCTTTCGGCCGCCGGCAGGAGGACGGGTAGCATCTGCGACTGGGGCGGCGCGTCGCCAGCCGGGCGATCGCTCATCGGCCGTGCCCCTGCGCGCAGCCCCAGGGCGGTGCTCATATCCCGAACCCCGGAACGCGGATGGCGCGCTCCCAGCGATGCATCGCGTACACCAGGACGCCGACGAGCAGGAAGTAGGTGATCAGCAGCACGTTCATCATCTCGGGCACGTTGAGCTCGTCCGACCAGATCTGGCTCGACACGTAGAGCATCTCCGGCACGGCGATCGCGTACGCCAGGGTCGTCGTCTTGACCAGGTTCACCAGGTTATTGTTGAGCGCCGGAAGACTGATCCGGAAGGCGAGCGGAAACACGATCCGCAGGTAGGTCTGCAGGCGACTGAAGCCCAGCGATTCGGCGGCCTCGACGGTCGTGCGGGGAACGGCCTCGATGCCCGAGCGGAAGATCTCGACATTGAATGCACCGGCGAAGAACGACAGCGACACGACCGCCCAGGTCGCGTTGCTGACGAGGGGTCCGCTGCCCCCGACGCCTTTCAGCAAGCTTCCGAGACCGAAGTAGAAAAAGTACAGCTGCACCAGCGGCGGCGTATTGCGGAAAGCCTGGATGTACCAGTAGACGAGCGTGCGCGCGACGCGCAGGCGGGAGCCCTGGATCCACGCCCCGAGGATCCCGATCACGATGCTCAGCAGGATGCAGACGAGCGAAAGCTCGACGGTCATCACGAAGCCGCTCGCGAAGCGTGCGCGGTCGAACGGGTCGTAGAAGACCGTCAGATTGATCCCGGTGGCGCCGTAGAGCCACCGGAACCAATTCCAGACGAACTGCATCGGTCGGTCCCCGCCTCAGTCGTCCGTGCGGCACATCGTCGAGTTCCCGTCCCGCGCCGAGCCTCGCTCGCCGCCGCGATGCTTACTTGTACTTTTCGTGCATTTCCTCGGCGAACCTGATCGGCTTGATCCCGTACTTCTTCTCGAGCTGCAGGATCATCCCGGTCTTGTGCCAGTCGGTGATGGTCTTGGACATGAAATTGGCGAACGCAGTCTCACCCTGCTTCACGGCGAGGCCCCAGGGAACGACGAGGATCGAGTCCAGCGGCATCTCGTAATCTTTCCACTCGGGCTTGGTCATCTCGCCTTCGATCGCTGAATCGTCATAGGCGAACGCGATGCAGTTGCCGTTGCGCAGCGCCGAATAGACTTCGGCGGTACCGGGGAATGCGACACCATCGACACCGTATTTTTCCTGCAACTCCTTGTTGTAGAACGAGCCCTGGATCAGGCAGACCTTCTTGCCGCGCAGCATGTCCCAGCTCGTGATGTGCTCCGATTTCTTCACCAGGATGTTGGTCCCCGATGCGAAATAGTCCGGCTCGACGATGTCGACGATCTTGCGCCGGTCGGGTGTGTCGCTCATGGTGGCGATCATCAGGTCGATCTTGCCCTGCTGCAGGAACTGGATGCGGTTCGACGCGACGACCGGCACCAGCTCGAGCTTGACGCCGAGGCGCTTGGCGACGTCGGCGGCGAGATCGGGCTCCAGGCCGACGATCTTGCCGGACGGGTCGAGATACCCGAACGGCCGATAGTCGGCCTTGGTCCCGACGACGAGTACGCCTTT
>DASYXO010000316.1:0-5072 GCA_035934825.1 Casimicrobiaceae bacterium | reverse complement strand
GATGGGGTTCTGTCGGGCTCGCTTGCCGCGCCACCCGTGACAGCCGTCGCGCACGCTCGCGCTCGCCGCGCCTCGTCCTGCTGCCCGGAGACGGCGGTGCTGATGCCAGCACGACCAGCATCGATATGCGGCGCCTCGACTTGACGCGCGCATTACGCCGATGCGTCGGTGGGCAGGCGGGCGGCGAGGGACTTTCGCGCGGGGCGCCTGTGGCGCAGTCGTCGCAAGCGGGTGGCTCGTGCGCGGCGACTCGTGGGTTGAGTCGCCGCCGCGAGCCGGGACCCGCTCGACGACGCGGGTGCGCCACCGAAGCCCGGCGCGTAGCCCGTCGCCGCGCGCCTCACGCCGATGCGTGCACGGCGACGTGCGCGGTCGGCGACGTGCATATGGATTGCGTAGCGGCAGCGCCCGCCGACACGACCGCACGCGCTGCCGCCTTATCCGTGGTCGCCTTTGCGCAGTTCCGCCCCCATGCCGAGCTCCCGGATCTTGCGCGTCAGGGTGTTGCGGCCCCATCCCAGCCACGCGGCCGCTTCCATCCGGTGGCCGCCCGTGTGTGCGAGCGCGCGCCGGATCAGCGTCTTCTCGAACTCGCGCTCGAGCCGATCGCCGACGTTGCGTTCCCCGCGGGCCAGCGCGATGGCGAGCTCGCGGTCGAGCGCCTGCTGCCAGTTGCCTTCGCCCGCCGCCGCCGGGGCCCCGCCCGCGCGAACCTCCGGCGGCAGGTCGGCGACCTCGACGCGCTGGCCGGGCGCCATCACGGTGACCCAATGGCAGATGTTCTCGAGCTGGCGCACGTTTCCGGGAAAGTGGAACGCCGCCAGCACCGCGAGCGATGCATCGGAGAAGGCCTTGGGCTCGACAGCGAGGTCGCGCGCGCTCTTCTGGACGAAATGCCGCGCAAGCGGCGCGATGTCCTCCGGCCGCTCCCGCAGCGCGGGTAGTCGCAACCGGACGACGTTGAGCCGATGCATCAGGTCTTCGCGAAACAGGCCCTGGCGCACGCGCTCCTCGAGGTTCTGGTGCGTCGCGGCGATGATGCGCACGCTGGACTTCTGCGGCGCATGCCCGCCGACGCGGTAGTACTCGCCGTCGGCGAGCACGCGCAGCAGGCGCACCTGCAGGTCGGCCGGCATGTCGCCGATCTCGTCGAGGAACAGCGTGCCGCCCTCGGCCTGCTCGAAGCGCCCGCGACGCATCGCCTGGGCGCCGGTGAACGCGCCGCGCTCGTGGCCGAACAGCTCGGATTCGAGCAGGTCCTTCGGAATCGCGGCAGTGTTGATCGCGACGAACGGACCGGCGGCGCGCGGACTGTGCCGGTGCAGCGCGCGCGCGACGAGCTCCTTGCCCGTTCCCGACTCGCCGGTGATCAGCACGGTGGCCGCCGATTGGGAGAGCCTTCCGATCGCGCGGAACACCTCCTGCATCGCCGGCGCCCGACCCAGGATCTCCGGCGCTTCCGGCACCGCAGCCTGCGCTACCGGTGCCTTGCGCGTCTCGCTCGCCGCGCGCCGGATCAACGCGACTGCATGGTCGACGTCGAACGGCTTGGGCAGGTATTCGAAGGCGCCGCCCTGGAATGCCGCGACCGCACTATCGAGATCAGAGTAGGCGGTCATGACGATCACGGGGATGTGGGGGTGGCGCTCGCGAACCCGCTGCAGCAGCGACAGCCCGGATTCCGCCGGCATCCTGATGTCCGATACGAGCACCTCCGGCTCGCTCACCGTCAGCGCCTGCAGCACCTCGTAGGCCGACGAGAACGTCTGGTACGGTATCCCTTCGCGCGTCAATGCTTTCTCCAGCACCCAACGGATCGACCGGTCGTCGTCGACGATCCAGACGACGTTTCCGCGCACGCCGGCTGCCGCGTTGTCGCTCACGTAGGCCACCTCCATCGTCACCTCCGACCTCCCGGCATCAACCGCGGCTCGCGGAAAGCGGCAGCAGCACGGTGAACACGGTGCGGCCGGCAACGCTCGCATAGTCGATCGTTCCCCCATGCTGCGACACGAATGTCTGCGCAATCGTCAGCCCCAGGCCGCTTCCACCGTCGCGCCCCGACACCAGCGGGAAGAAGATCCTCTCCCGCAATTCCTCCGGAATGCCCGGCCCGTTGTCCTCGATCGCGATCGACAGCGCCGTGCGGTGGTGGCGCTTCGCAAGCGTAACGCCGCGTGCAACGCGCGTCGTCATGCGGATCTCCGGAGCAGCGACGACACTGCCGGAGAGCGCCTGGGCGGCATTGCGGACGATGTTAAGCAGCGCCTGCATCAGCTGCTCGGCATCGGCATCGAGATCAGGCAGGCTGGAGTCGAAATCGCCCACGATCGGAATCGCCGGAAACTCGGCCTGGACCAGGCCCTTCACCCGCACCAGCACCTCGTGGACGTTGATCCGGCGATAGGTCGGCGCGCGATGCGGCGACAGCAGGCGATTGACCAGCGTTCGCAGGCGATCGGCCTCGACGATGATCACCTGCGTGTACTCGATCAGCTGCGGGCGATCGAGCTCGCGCTCGAGCAACTGGGCCGCGCCGCGTATGCCGCCCAGCGGATTCTTGATCTCGTGGGCGAGATTGCGGATCAGCTCGCGATTGGCCTGCTGCTGCTCGCGCTGGCGCTCCTCGCGCGCGATCTTCAGCTGCTGGTCGATGTGCCGGAGCTCCAGCAGCAGCGTGGCGTCGGCCGCGTCGACCGGGGACACCGTGCAGACCAGATGGAGCCTGGGCTTGCCGGGCAGCCCGAGCTCGAGCTCCTGCTCGGTGTACGACGCGCCGGTGCGAACCGCCCGGTCGATCGCGGCGCACAGCGCCGGGGCGCCGCCGAACAGCTCGTCTATCGCGTGGCCCTTGAACTTGACGAACGACAGCTCGAACAGGTTCTCGGCTGCCGGATTCACGTAGATGACCTGGAGCGACTCGTCGAGCAGGAGCACCGCGGCGGCGAGCAGCTCCAGCCCGCGCCGCGCGACGGGTGGGGGTTCGGGCGGCCTGGCGGGCGTGAGCCGCAGCCTCATCGTTGCACCCGATGCAGCGCCGAAGCGACCCGAGCCTGCAGCGTTCGCCGGCTGCCGAGCATGACAATGCCGCGGCACGGGCGGCGGCGCATGCGCGCTTCAGCGCGTGGTGGCGATCTCCTTGCGCAGCGCGTCGATGTTGCGTTCGTGAACGGTGACCGCCTGGCGCAGCTTCGCGATCCGCTGCCTGTATTTCTCGGCATCGTTCTTCTCGTCGGGCAGCGGCTGCGGTGCGCCATTGCCGTATTCCTCGCGCGCCGCGGCGAGGAGCTTCTCCTCGCTGGCGAGCTCGTCGTCGAGTATCTTGCGACGGGTGTCGTCGCGGCTCTTCTGCACTTGGGGCGACACCCTAGGGAAACCCTCGGGCGTCGGCGTCGATCGGGCGCCGCCGCCCGCCCCCCGCGGCGCTTCCTCGACGATATCGCAGGAGAGCTTGCGCAGCCCTTTCGCGGGAGCGACGTTCGAATAGACGACGTTCCCGTCGGGGTCGATGTATTTGCAAATCGCAGCCAGCGCCTGCGGGGTTGCGAGCATCGACGCGGCCGCAAGGCCGACGAGGAGGATGCGCGGTAGCGCGACGAAACGGAAATCACGTCGAGTCATTGCGCCGAGTGTAACCAACGCGCCGGGGAATCAAAAGGGGCGGGCCTCGCGGACGCCCGCGGCGTCCGCCCCCAGTGAACCGCTTCGCGTGGCGAACGGCGGCGATTACAGGCTGAAGTACATGTCGTATTCGACCGGATGCGTCGTCATGCGGAAACGCGTGACTTCCTCCATCTTGAGGTCGGTGTACGCATCGAGCATGTCGTTGGTGAACACCCCGCCGCGGGTCAGGAACTCGCGATCCTTCGCGAGGTTCTCGAGCGCCTCGTCCAGCGACGCACAGGGATGCGGCACCTTGGCGGCCTCCTCGGGTTCGAGGTCATACAGGTTCTTGTCCATCGGATCGCCGGGGTGGATCTTGTTCTGCACGCCGTCGAGACCCGCCATCAGCATCGCCGAGAACGCAAGGTACGGGTTCGCCGTCGGGTCGGGGAAGCGCACCTCGACCCGCCGGCCCTTCGGATTGCTCACGTACGGTATCCGGCAGGACGCCGAGCGGTTGCGCGCCGAGTAGGCAAGGTTGATCGGGGCCTCGAAGCCGGGGACCAGCCGCTTGTAGGAGTTCGTGCCAGGATTGGTAATCGCGTTGAGCGACTTGGCATGCTTGATGATGCCGCCGATGTAATACAGCGCGAAGTCCGACAGCCCGGCGTAACCGTCGCCTGCGAACAAGTTCTTGCCGTCCTTCCACACGGACTGGTGCACGTGCATCCCGGAGCCGTTGTCGCCGACGATCGGCTTGGGCATGAACGTCGCAGTCTTGCCGTAGGCGTGCGCGGTATTGTGCACGCAGTATTTGAGGATCTGCAGCCAGTCGGCGCGCTGCACCAGCGGGGCGAACTTGGTGCCGATTTCACACTGTCCAGCGGTCGCGACCTCGTGGTGATGGACTTCGACCTCGACGCCCATCTGCTCCAGCGCGAGGCAGATCGCGGAGCGAATGTCCTGGAGCGAGTCGACCGGAGGTACCGGGAAGTAGCCGCCCTTGATCGTCGGGCGGTGGCCCATGTTGCCCCCCTCGAACTTCTCCGCGGTCGACCAGGCGGCCTCCGACGAGAAGACCTTGCAGTAGCTGCCGGACATGTCGACCGACCACTCGACCGCATCGAAAATGAAGAACTCGGGCTCGGGACCGAAATACGAGACGTCGCCCAGGCCCGTGGACTTGAGATACGCCTCGGCGCGCTTGGCGAGCGAACGCGGATCACGCTCGTAGCCTTTGCCGTCGGCAGGCTCGATGACGTCGCAGGTCAGCAGCAGCGTCGTCTCGTCCATGAACGGATCGAGGTTGGCCGTCGCCGGGTCCGGTAGCAGCAGCATGTCCGACGCCTGGATCCCCTTCCAGCCGGCGATCGAGGAGCCGTCGAAGGCATGGCCCGACTCGAACTTGTCGGCATCGAAAGCCTTGGACGGGACCGACACGTGCTGCTCCTTGCCGCGGGTGTCGGTGA
>DASYXO010000307.1:0-8326 GCA_035934825.1 Casimicrobiaceae bacterium | reverse complement strand
GCGCCCCGACGGTTTCCCCATGGTAGCCGCCTGCCAGCCGCGCGTAGTGCGTCTTGCCCGCGGCGCCTCGATTCCTCCAGTAGTGGAAGCTCATCTTGAGAGCGATCTCGGTCGCCGACGCGCCGTCGGACGCGAAGAACGCGTGCGACATTCCCGGCGGGGCGAGTGCCGACAGCCGCTCCGACAGCTCGACCACCGGGCGATGGGTGAAGCCCGCGAGCATCACGTGCTCGAGCTCGGCGAGCTGCGCGGCCAGCGCCGCGTTGATCCGCGGGTTGGCGTGGCCGAACAGGTTGACCCACCACGAGGCGACTGCGTCGAGATAGCGATGCCCCTCGAAGTCGTAGAGCCAGGCACCCGCCGCGCGCGCGATCGCGAGCGGGGGCGTGTCCTCGTGCTGCTTCATTTGCGTGCATGGATGCCAGACCGCGTGCTGGCTGCGCAGCGCCCAGTCGCGGCTCGATGTCATGCCGTCAGCCCGACGCGCGCGCGCATCCGGCGCACGGCATCGACCAGCTCGCGCGCGATCCCGGGCTCGCGCACCGAATGCCCGGCGTCGGGGACGATGATGCACTCGGCGCCGGGCCATGCGCCGGCGAGCGCCAGCGCGGTGGCGGGCGGGCAGACGACGTCGTAGCGTCCCTGCACGATGGTGCAGGGCAGCTGCGCGATGCGGGGCAGGTCCGCGAGGATCCGGCCCGGTGCGAGGAACGCGTCGTGGACGAAATAATGCGCCTCGATGCGTGCGATCGCGAGCGACGCAGCGGGGTCGTCGATGCGCCCGGCGTCGTGCCGCGGGAACAGCGTCGAGCACGCGCTTTCGTAGCGGTCCCAGGCGATGGCGGCGGGCAGGTGCACCGCGGGGTCGCGATCGTTCAGTCGCCGGTGGTAGCTCGCGAGGAGGTCGCCACGCTCCTCCGGCGGCAGGAAGTGCTCGAAATCGCGCCAGGCCTCCGGGAAGAAGTGGCGCATGCCGTTCATGAACCACCGGATCTCGTCGCGGGACGCGAGGAACACGCCGCGCAGGATCAGCCCGAGGACCCGGCCCGGGTGCGCCTCGGCGTAGGCAAGCGCCAGCGTCGAGCCCCAGGATCCCCCGAACAGCACCCAGCGCTCGATGCCCAGGTGGTCGCGCAGGCGCTCGATGTCGTCGACGAGGTGCACGGTCGTGTTGTCGATCGTGTCCGCGGCCGGCGTCGAGCGACCCGCTCCCCGCTGGTCGTAGAGAACGATGCGCCATTGCGAGGGGTCGTAGAAACGCCGATGGTGCGGCAGGCTTCCACCGCCCGGTCCACCGTGCAGGAACAGGATTGGCGCAGCTGACGGGTTGCCGCAGTTCTCCCAGTACATCGCGTGCCGCCGGTCCAGCGCGAGCATGCCGCTCGCGTACGGCATGCATTCCGGATAGAGGCTCGCCTCGGGTGACGGGGCGAGAGCGGCGTCGATCATCGACTGTATGATCGCATTTCGGGCCGATCGGTTCGGCCCTTGGCGACGAAGCGGCCGCGATGCGGGGCGCTCCCTAGCCGCGCCCCCTGAACGGCACGATCTTCTGCCGCTGCTCACCCAGCCCGGAGATGCCGCAGGTCACGATGTCGCCGGGCTTGAGCCACCCCTTCGGCTCCTTCATGCCCAGCGCCACGCCCGGGGGCGTGCCGGTCGTGATCACGTCACCCGGAAGCAGCGTCATGTAGCGCGAGACGTCGGCCACGAGCTCGGCGACGCCGAAGATCATCGTCTTCGTGTTGCCGGTCTGCCTGCGCTCACCGTTGACGTCGAGCCACATGTCGAGGTTCTGCGGGTCCTTGATTTCGTCGGTGGTCACGAGCCACGGGCCGATCGGCCCGAAGGTGTCGCAACCCTTGCCTTTGCTCCACTGCGAGGCGCCGCGCTTCAGCTGGAACTCGCGTTCGGACACGTCGTTGATCACGCAGTAGCCTGCCACATGGCGCAACGCATCCTTCACCGCGACATGGCGCGCCTTGCGGCCGATGACCACGCCGAGCTCGACCTCGTAGTCGAGCTGCGTCGAATCCTTCGGCGTGATCGTGTTGTCGTCGGGGCCGCAGATCGACGTCTCGGCCTTGAAGAAGACCACCGGGTGCGCCGGAATCGGCACGCCGGCCTCCTTTGCGTGATCGGCGAAGTTGAGACCGATGGCGACGAACTTGGGCGGTGTAGCCACGCATGGTCCGATCCGCGGCCGGCCTTTCACCGCGGGCAGCCGCCTGGGATCGAGCTTGCGCAACGCAGCGAGCGAGGCCGGCGCGAGCGCCTGCGCGTCGATGTCGTTCAGCTTGCGCGAGAGATCGCGCAGGACGCCGTCCGCGTCGATCATGCCGGGCTTCTCGCGTCCCGCGGGTCCGTAACGTACGAGCTTCATCGAGTTCTCCTCAGATTGTCATCCCGCCATCGCAGGAATAGGCGTTACCGGTGACGAATGCCGACTCGTCGGACGCCAGGAACACGACCAGTGGCGCGATTTCCTCGGCTTTCGCGAGCCGCCCCATCGGCTGGCGAGCGACGAACATGCGCCGCGCCTCGACCGGGTCGGGGAATGCGTTGATCCGCTGCGCCAGCGACGGCGTGTCGACGGTGCCGGGCGCGATCGCGTTGCAGCGAATGCCTTTCTGCACGTAGTCGGCGGCCACCGACTTGGTCAGGCCGATGACTGCAGCCTTGGTAGCGCCGTAGACGAAGCGGTTGGGCAGGCCCTTGATCGAGCTCGCGATCGACGACATGTTGACGATCGATGCGCCGCGCCCGGTGGCCTCGTGATGGGCGAGCATCTTCGGCAGCGCTGCACGGATCGAGATGTACATCGCGCGGACGTTCAGGTTGAAGCTGGACTCCCAGTCCCTGGGCGCGCATTCGAGGATCGTTCCGTGGTGCACGTAGCCTGCGCAGTTGAACAGGATCTGCAGCGGCGGAAGGGACTCGATCGTCTTCGCGACGTCGACGTCGTCGAGCACGTCGAGGCGGCGCGTGCTGATGTTCGCGATGCCGCGCAGCGTGTCGAGCGCATCGCCGTCGATGTCGGTGGCGAGCACCTGGGCGCCTTCGCCCGCCATCGCGATCGCCGTCGCGCGTCCGATCCCCTGGCCCGCCGCAGTGATCAGCGCGGACTTGCCTGCCAGCCTTCCAGCCATCGCATCCCTCCGCACCCGGCGCCGGTCGCCTCGTCGCGGTAAAAAGCGCGGATTCTACGCTGCCGCCGGTCGCTCCAGTACCGCGCAGTGAATCGACGCCCAGCGGCCGGCGCCGGTCCCGGCCGGCGATGCGTCAATGCATGAAGGTGTCGACGAGGAACGCGAAGGCGATGCGCCACGCGGCCTCGGCGGCTTCGGGATCGTAGCTGTCGCGGTCGACGGTCGCGAAAGCGTGTCCGGCGTCGGGAAGTACGGCCAGCGTGTAGCGGCGGTTGGCGTCGGACAGCGCCTCTGCGAGCCGCGCGTGCTCGTCGCTCGCGATCGACGCGTCCTTCGCGCCGTAGACCAGCAGTTGCGGGGCCTTGAGGTCCTGCGCGCGGTCGAGCAGCGGCTTGCGCCTGCCCTTCGGCTCCTGCGGCGCGATCCCGCCGCCGTAGAACGACACGGACGCCGCGAGGCGCCCCCCGTGGACCGCATTGGCGAGGAAAGCGAGCCGCCCGCCCATGCAGAAGCCGATGACCGCCAGCCGGCCGTCGCGCGCGCCCTGGGCCACCAGCGCATCGAGCGCGGCGCCGGTCTCCTGCATCGCCTGGTCATCGTCGATTTGCTGCACGCGCGCGATCGCGCGATCCCGGTCCGAATACTCGAATACGTCGCCGTGGAAGAAGTCCGGCGCAATGGCGATGTAGCCGGCGCGCGCGAAGCGCTCGCATACGCCCTTGACGTAGGCGTTGACGCCGAACGCCTCCATCATGACCACCACGCCTATGCCTGGAACGCCGCTCGGCTTGGCGAGATACGCCGAAACCCCCGTCGCGATCGTCAGGAGCTCGGTGGTCAGTGCGGGTGCAGCCATTGGAGCACCTTCGGGCGGAGTGCGATCCTGAGCGCCAAGGATGCGACGTCGCCCGCCCATCCGCAAGCGGCCAGGCCCCGAAGCGCGGCCATGGCGCTCGCCGTGTTGCGCGCGCGATGAAAGCGCCGGCTGAGGCGCTGCGCCTGGAGTCGAACTCGTCGACCGCCGGGCTCCGCGTGGGCGCATCGCGCGTGCGGGCTCGTCGGCCGGGATGCCCGCCCGCTCCTCAGGCCACGCGGCCGGCTTGGCTCGACGGACGGCCAGGTCCTGCAGTCCTTGCCCTGGGCGCGCCGAGCTTGCGACGCGCGCCGGCAGCGGACGGACGCCTGCCTGCGGGTACGCCGGGTTGCGCAGGCCGCGCCGCGTCGCGCGCCGCCGCTTGCGTGGATGCCGCCGCGCGGGGCGCGAAGCCCGGGACGGGCTCCTGCGGAATCGTTTGCTTGATCAGCCTTTCGATGCCGCGCAGGAAAGCGCGTTCGTCGACCGAGACCAACGACACGGCCTCGCCGGTCGCGCCGGCGCGACCGGTACGCCCGATGCGGTGCACATAGTCCTCGGGGACATTGGGCAGGTCGTAATTCACGACCTGCGGCAGCTGATCGATATCGATGCCGCGGGCCGCAATGTCGGTGGCGACCAGCACGGTGAGCCGCCCCTGCTTGAACGCGGCCAGCGCGTGGGTGCGCGCTGCCTGGCTCTTGTTGCCGTGAATGGCGAGTGCGGCGATTCCGTCGTGGCCGAGCTGCTCGGTCAGCTTGTTCGCGCCATGCTTGGTGCGGGTGAAGACCAGCACCTGCGTCCAATCCCGCGTCCTGATCAGGTGCGCGAGCAACTCGCGCTTGCGGGCGTGGTCGACCGGGTGCACCTTCTGCTGGATCATCTCGACGGTTGAATTGCGCCGCGCGACCTCGATCATCGCCGGCGAGTCCAGCAGGCCGTCGGCAAGCGCCCTGATCTCGTCGGAGAACGTCGCCGAGAACAGCAGGTTCTGTCGTTGCCGGGGCAGCAGGGCCAGGATGCACCTGATGTCGCGGATGAAGCCCATGTCGAGCATCCGGTCGGCTTCGTCGAGGACGAGGATCTCGACCTGCGCCAGGTTGACGGCACGCTGGCCCGCAAGGTCGAGCAGCCGGCCGGGCGTGGCGACCAGGATGTCGACGCCGCGCTTCAGTTGGCCGATTTGCGGGTGGATTCCCACCCCGCCGAAGACCTCGGTGGAGCTCAACTTCGAGTACTTGCCGTAGGTGCGCACCGATTGCTCGACCTGTGCCGCGAGCTCGCGGGTCGGGGTCAGGATCAGCGCGCGGATCGGCCGCCCCGATGCCCGCGGCGATTTCGCCACTGCGGACGTGGACAGGCGCTGGAGAATCGGCAGCACGAATCCGGCCGTCTTGCCGGTGCCCGTTTGCGCTCCGGCGAGGAGATCGCCGCCGGCCAGAACGGCAGGGATCGCCTGCGCCTGCACGGGCGTGGGTTGGGTGTAGCCGTGTTCGCTGACGGCACGCAGCAGCGTCTCGGACAGGCCGAGGGTGGAGAAGGACATGAAAGCTTTCGGAAAGACATCGGCCTGTCCTCCTTTGTAGGAGGCCAGTCGCAGGCAAACGGAGGAACTGCAGGAGGTCGGAATCGACAGCGGCGAAAAGGACTGGAACCCAGGCCGCGTAGCTCAAGTATACCAGCTACCGGATGCGGAAAATTGGTAATGCCACTTGACCAGTCTACCAGGCGGGCGTAGCCTTCGCCGATCCAACCTCGTCAGTCGCGGTGCCCCCCGCGGCGCCGGGCATGGTCCCATGCCGTTCCAGAGCATCGAACCCCGCAGGCTTTACCGGCAGATCGCGGACCAGATCCGCGCGCTGATCAGGAGTGGCGAGTACGCCACCGGTTCGCGCCTGCCGCCCGAGCGCGACCTAGCGAGGCAGCTCGGCGTATCCCGTCCGTCGGTTCGCGAGGCCGTGATCGCCCTCGAGGTCGAGGGGCTGGTCGATGTGCGCATCGGTTCCGGCATCTACGTCCGCCCCTGCGACGGCTCGCAGCCTGTGCCGCCCGCCGAAGGCGAGGCGGGTCCTTTCGAGCTCCTGCGCGCGCGCTACGTGATCGAATCCGAATGCGCCGCGCTGGCGGCGAAGTCCGTGACCCGGATGCAGCTGCAGGCGATGGAAGCCGCGCTGGGCGACATGGAGCGCGAAATGGCGGACGGGATGCAGCCGCTGCCGGGCGACCGCCTGTTCCATCTGCGCATCGTGGAGGCAACGGGAAACGGCGCGCTGGTGCACGTCGTCCGGATGCTGTGGGACGAGCGCGCAGGAATGCTCTATCAGCAGCTCGACCACCATTACGATTCGCCTGACCTGTGGCAAGCGGCGATGGCTGAGCATCGCGTCGTGCTGAAGGCGATCGCGGCGCACGACGCGAGGGGCGCCCGCGCTGCGATGCGCCGGCATCTGGACCAGGCGTACAAGCGGTTCAGCACCGGCTGGGACATGCTGCACTGAGGGAGCACCCCGCGTCGAGCGGTGGCTGCACTGAAGGAGCTCCGATGCTTACGCGTACTTCGCTGACGATCCGCCTGCATCCGGCAGACGATGTCGTCATTGCCCGCTCGCAGCTCGTCGGTGGCACGACGCTGATCGACGAGGGAGTGGTCGTCTCCGGCCTCGTGCCGCCCGGGCACAAGGTCGCGACCCGCGCCGTGCGTGCCGGCGAGCCGGTGCGCCGCTACAACCAGATCATCGGCTTCGCCAGCCGTGACATCGCGCCGGGCGAGCACGTGCACCTGCATAACCTCGCGATGGGCGCGTTCGACCGCGACTATGCGTTCGGGGTCGATGCGAAGCCGACCTCCTACATCGAGCCCGCGGCGACCTTCATGGGCATCGTCCGCCGCGACGGGGCGAATGCCGGCAAGGTGGCGACGCGCAACTACATCGGCATCCTGTCGACGGTCAACTGCTCGGCAACCGTCGCGCGCAGCATCGCCGACCACTTCACCCGCGAGCGCCTCGCCGCGTTTCCGAACATCGACGGCGTCGTGGCGCTGACCCACGGCTCCGGCTGCGGCATGGACACGCAGGGCGACGGCATGCAGATCCTGCGTCGCACGCTGGGCGGCTATGCGAAGCACCCGAACTTCGCCGGCGTGCTGGTCGTGGGGCTGGGCTGCGAAGCGAACCAGATCAGCGCATTGCTGGGGGCGCAGACGCTGAAGGAGGGCGCGCTGCTGCGGACCTTCTCGATCCAGGACGCCGGCGGCACGGCGAAGAGCATCGCGCGCGGCATTGCGATCGTCGGCGAGATGCTTCCGCACGCGGACGACGTGACGCGACAACCTGTGCCGGCGTCGAGCCTGACGATCGGCCTGCAGTGCGGCGGGTCGGACGGCTATTCGGGCATCACTGCGAATCCCGCGCTCGGCGCTGCGGTCGACCTGCTGGTGCGCCATGGCGGGACGGCGATCCTGTCCGAGACGCCCGAGATCTACGGCGCCGAGCACCTGCTTACGCGGCGTGCGGCCTCGCGCGAGGTCGGCGAAAAGCTGATCGAGCGCATCCGCTGGTGGGAGGACTACACGGCGCGCGAGCGCGGCGAGATGAACAACAACCCATCGCCGGGCAACAAGGCCGGGGGCCTGACGACGATCCTCGAGAAATCGCTGGGCGCTGTGGCCAAGGGCGGGACCACCAACCTCGTCGCCGTCTACGAGTACGCGGAGCCGGTGACCGCGAAGGGATTCGTCTACATGGATACGCCGGGCTACGACCCGGTGTCCGCGACCGGCCAGGTCGCCGGCGGCGCCAACATGATCGTGTTCACCACCGGCCGCGGCTCGGCGTACGGCTGCGCGCCGGCGCCCTCGCTCAAGCTCGCGACCAACACGCCACTGTGGGTGCGGCAGGAAGAGGACATCGATCTCAACTGCGGCGCGATCGTCGATGGGGACGCGACGGTCGCGCAGACCGGTGCGCGGCTGTTCGGGCTGATCCTGGAAACCGCGTCGGGCACGAGCACCAAGAGCGAGCGCCATGGCTACGGACAGAGCGAATTCGTGCCCTGGTATCTCGGTGCGGTGATGTAGCGCCTGGGCCAGGGCGCTTCCGGCGGACTCGACCGGGGGCTGCCTGCAGGTCGCAGCGCAAGTGTGGAAGGCCGGAAACGGTCCCGCATTGAAATTGACGGGCAATCAACCAGGGAGGCATCGATGAAACTGTTCACCAAGTTCGTCGCCGCGCTGTTCGCGCTCGGCATGCTGGGCGCGACCGCGCCGGTGTCTGCGCAGGAAAAGCTCGTCGTCTGGTGGGTCAAGGGCTTCTACAAGTCCGAG
>DASYXO010000296.1:0-5102 GCA_035934825.1 Casimicrobiaceae bacterium | reverse complement strand
TGCCTTCCGAAAGCCATTTGCGCAGCTTGGTCCCCGACACCAGCAATCGCTCGGCATCGTCGTGCGGACAGGTGCGTGCCGACGCCATGCCGCCGCACTTGTAGCACCAGAACGTCCAGTCGATCTTGAGCGGCTGCGTCTCGAGCACCCCCTTCGGGATCTCGTCGAAGATGTGGTGCGCGTCGAACGGCCCGTAGTAGCTGCCTACGCCCGCGTGGTCGCGACCGACGATCTGGTGCGAGCAGCCGTAGTTCTGGCGAAATACCGCATGCAGCAACGCCTCGCGCGGACCCGCATAGCGCATGTCCAGCGGGTAGCCCGCCTGCACCACGGTCTTCTTGACGAAGTAGTTGTCGGCAAGCACCGAGATCGCCCGGGTGCGCACCTCGGCCGGGATGTCACCCGGCTTGAGCGCGCCCAGCAGCGAATGGACCAGCACGCCGTCGCAGACCTCGATCGCGACCTTGGCGAGGTATTCGTGCGAGCGGTGCATCGGGTTTCGCGTCTGGAATGCTGCGATCTTCGACCAGCCGAGCGAGGTGAACAGCGCCCGCGTATCCGCCGGCGTCAGGAACAGCTGCCCGTACTTCGTCGCGAAGTCGCCGGTCGAGAGCACCCTGATCGGGCCCGCGAGGTTGATGTCGCCCTGCCCCATCACCAGCTTCACGCCCGGGTGCTCGACGTCGGTGGTCTTGAACACCGTTGCGCACTCGTGCGCCTTGTCGATCGCGTACTTCTCGGTGACCTTCATCGTCGCGAGCAGGCCCCCGTCGTCGGGGTCGACCAGGGCGAGGTCCGCACCGGTACGCACCCCGTCGGCAAACGCCCGCGGCGCCGACAGCGTGATCGGAATGGGCCAGAACAGCCCGCTCGCGGTCTTCATGCCGTCGCACACGCCCTCCCAGTCGGCGTGGGTCATGAAGCCGGCGAGCGGCGTGAAGCCCCCGATGCCGAGCATGATGATGTCGCCCTTTTCGCGTGAGCTGACGACGAGCTTCGGCAGCGTCGCAGCGCGCGCCCGCTCGGCGACGAGCGCTTCGCCTGGCAGCAGCAGCGGCCGCAGCCCGCCGCCCCCGTGGGGATTCACCAGTGACATGATGTGCGTGTCCTCCTCGATGCGATCCTTCGCGGCCGCCACTCCGGCGCATCGCCCCTCGCGCCCCGCGGCCCGTCCCGGTGGATCCGGATTCGCAAGTATAGGCCGGGGCGATCGCGGCGCGCCGGCACGGCCCGCGATGAATCCGGGATCGACGCCGACCGGGACGTTGCCGTCGAGCATCGCCGCGACAGGCGTCTCCCGGATCTGCGCCCGCAGCGATACCCTGCTGCGAAGCGTGCGCTCGATCAGCTGATTCCACATGCCGCCCTGTCGCCGAAGGTGCTTCCGGCCCGTTGAACCGGCGCCGCACGGGCGCCACAAAGGCATATCATCGAATCTTTGCGCGGCCGGCTGCATTGGCGGGGCGCGCTACCGGAGAACACGATGGGCCACGCCGAATTCACGCTGCGCAATCAGCCATCCCAGACGGCGATCTCGCTGGACGAGCTGTGGATGCCCTTCACGCCCAATCGCGACTTCAAGGCCGATCCGAGGATCGTCGTTCGCGCCGAGGGCATGTATTACTGGAACGACCGCGGCGAGAAGATCATCGACGCGTCGTCGGGGCTGTTCTGCGTGGCGGCTGGGCACAGCCGCCGCGAAATCGCCGAGGCCGTGCACCGCCAGCTTTCGGAGCTCGATTTCGTCGCTCCCTTCCTGCGCGCGCATCCGAAGAGCTTCGAGCTCGCCTCCCGCATCGCCGAACTGACACCGGGTGACCTGAACCGCATCTTTTTCGTCAACTCCGGATCGGAATCCGTCGACACGGCGATGAAGGTGGCGCTCGCCTATCACCAGGCGCGCGGCCAGGGCGGGCGCACGATGTTCATCTCGCGCGAGCGCGCCTACCATGGCGTCAATTTCGGCGGCGTCGCGCTGTCGGGCATCGTCAACAACCGGCGCCGGTTCGGTCTGGGCGTGCCTGGCGTCGCCCACATGCGTCACACGCACCTGAAGGAGAACCTGTTCACGCCCGGCGAGGGTGCGCATGGGGCCGATCTCGCCGACGATCTCACGCGCTTCGTCAACCTCTACGGCGCCGAGAACATCGCCGCCTGCGTCGTCGAGCCGATCGCCGGGTCGACCGGCTGCCTGGTGCCCCCGAAAGGCTACCTCGCGCGCCTGCGCCAGATCTGCGACACCCACGGCATCCTCCTCGTGTTCGACGAGGTGATCACCGGTTTCGGACGCACCGGAGCACCTTTCGCGGGCCAGAGCTTCGGCGTCGTTCCCGACCTCATGACGATGGCCAAGGCGCTCACGAACGCGGCGCAACCGATGGGGGCCGTCGCCGTCTCCGAGCGCGTCCACGACACGATCATGGGTGCGGCGCAGGACGGCGCGATCGAGTTCTTCCACGGCTACACGTACTCGGGGCACCCCGCGGCCTGCGCCGCCGGCCTCGCGACTCTCGACATCTATCGCGACGAGAGCCTTTTCGAGCGCGCCAGGGCGCTCGCCCCCTATTTCCAGGAAGCCGTGTTCTCGCTGCGCGACGCGCCCCAGGTCACCGACATCCGCGGCTACGGCATGCTCGCCGCGTTCGACGTCACCTCCGACGGCGTGCCGGGACACCGCGGTCACGTGCTGCAGAAAAAGCTCTTCGACAACGGCCTCAACCTCAAGACCACCGGCGACTGTGCGCTGCTCGCGCCGCCACTGATCTCCGAGCGAGAGCACATCGACACCATGGTCGACATCCTGCGCAAGACGGTTTCGTCGCTCTGATCCGGCGCCGTTGCGGCCGGGTCGTCTCGCATCAACACTTCGAAAGGGGCAGCATGAGGCGCTTATGGGCGGTATGGACGTCGGCGGCGGCGCTGGCACTCTGCGTGGCCGCGCCGGCATGGGCGCAGAAGACGGTGACCTTCGCCTACCAGGACATGATGAACCCCTGGCGCTGGGTGCAGCAGACCGGCGAGATCGAGAAGGAAACCGGCTACAAGATCGATTTCCGGCAGATCCCCGGCGGCGGCGACGTCGTGCGCGCGATGGCGTCAGGGGACGTGCAGCTGGGCGAGCTCGGCTCCACCGGCGTGGCGACGGCGATCAGCCAGGGCATGGACATCGATCTGTTCTGGATCCTCGAGGACATCGCGTCGGCCGAGGCGCTGGTCGTACGCGACGGCAGCGGCATCACGTCGGTCGCGGGCCTCAAGGGCAAGAAGGTCGGCACGCCGTTCGTCTCCACGTCGCACTTCCAGCTGCTCTATGCGCTTGACAAGGCGGGTCTGAAGCCGGGCGACGTGCAGGTGCTGAACATGCGCCCGCCTGAGATTGCCGCGGCGTGGACGCGCGGCGACATCGACGCGACGTTCATCTGGGACCCGGCGCTGTCGGCGGTCAAGAAGACCGGCAAGGTGCTGCTGACCTCGGGTGATGTCTGCAAGGAAGGCGCGTGCACGTTCGACGGACTGGTCGTCGAGCACAAGTGGGCGCAGGCGAATCCGATGTTCATGGTCGCACTGGTGAAGGCGATCGCCAGGGCCGACGCGGACTACCGCGCGCATCCGCAGGCCTGGGCCGGCGACTCGGACCGGGCCAGGGCCGTCGCCAAGTGGTCGAAAGGCAAGCTCGAGGACGTTCCGGCGGCGATGAAGCTCTACGGCTTCCCCGACCTCAAGGAGCAGGATTCGCCGAAGTGGCTGGGCGGCGGGGCCAAGGGCGCTGCGGCCAAGGCGCTGCTGCAGCAGGCGGACTTCCTGAAGGCGCAGGGACGCCTGCAGTCGGTGCTCACCGATTATTCGAAGCATGTCACCACCGAATGGGTGGCCAAGGCGATGAAGTGACGCTGCCGAGGCGGCCGCCCACCGGCCGCCGCCTCGGCCCGGCGCCCGTTTGCGGCAACGCATCCATGCCCCACTGCTTTTCCGCATGACCAAGCTCGACATACGCCACCTCGGCGTGCGCTACGCGTCCAAGGGCGGCACCGTCGACGCCCTTTCCGACGTCAACCTGGCCATCGAGGACGGCGAGTTCGTCGTCGCGATCGGGGCGTCCGGCTGCGGCAAGACCACGTTGTTGAGCTGCATCGCAGGGTTCCTCCCGGCCACCGAGGGCACGATCGAGCTCGACGGCAGCCCAGTGACGGGACCGGGCGCCGACCGCGGCGTCGTATTCCAGAAACATGCGCTGATGCCCTGGCTCAACGTCGTCCGCAACGTCGAGTTCGGCCTGCGGATGCGGGGCATGGCTGCGGCGCAACGGAGGAGCATCGCCGTCGAGCAGCTGCGGCTGGTCGGGATCGCGGATTTCGCCGACCGGGCGATTTACGAGCTCTCGGGTGGCATGCAGCAGCGCGTCGGAATCGCCCGCGCACTTGCCTCCGATCCCCGGCTGATGCTCCTCGACGAGCCGCTGGGGGCCCTCGATGCGCTGACGCGCGAGTCGATCCAGGAGCTGATCCTCGATGTCTGGCATCGCACTGGCAAGATGATGTTCTTCATCACCCACTCGGTCGAGGAAGCGCTGTTCCTCGCGACGCAGCTGATCGTCATGACGCCGCGCCCCGGACGCATTTCGCACGAATACCGCCTCGATTTCGGGCGCCGCTTCATCGAGACGCGCGACGCGCGCGCGGTCAAGTCCTCGCCGGAGTTCATTCGCGTGCGGGAGGAAGTGCTTGCGGTCATCCAGCGCCGCGATTCGGCTGCCGAAGCCACCATTCCGGCGGCCGCAGCATGAGCGGCGACGACGCGCCCCCCGCCGCCTCGAGCGTGGCCCCGACCGCCGCCGCGGCGGCACCGCCGCGAGCCGCATCGCCGTCGCGGACCGCGCCGAAGACGTCGCGTTTCACCACGCCCGGCGAAGGGCCCTCGACGCTGATCAGTTTCGTGACCGTCATCGGCATCCTCGCGCTGTGGTGGCTCGCAAGCCACCGGCACTGGGTGCCCCCGCTGTTCCTGCCGACGCCCGAGACCGTGATCCGGGTGCTCTATCTGTCGGCAACCGGACAGCTGACCGACGCGCCGCTTGCCGTCCATTTCGGATGGTCGATGTTCCG
>DASYXO010000293.1:0-8281 GCA_035934825.1 Casimicrobiaceae bacterium | reverse complement strand
CGCTTGGCGCGCCGTTCGCGATTGCGCTCGACGCACTGGGGTTCTTCGCCTCGGCATTGATGCTGCGCACGCTCCGGGTGCGCAACGACATTCCCGCGCCGGTCGCTCGGCAGTCGGTAGCGGCGGAGATCCGCGAAGGCTTGGCCCTGGTCTGGAACAATGCGACGCTGCGCTCGCTGTCCGTGCTCGCTGCGGCCTGGCAGGTCCTTCACCACATGCAGGTGACGGTGCTGATCCTGTTCGCGACTCGCGTGCTCGGCCTGTCCGCGGGCGCGATCGGGCTCACCTACATGGCGGGCGGCCTTGGCTGCGTGATCGCGGCAAGCCTCGCCGAACGCGTCTCGCGCCGCTTCGGCGTGGGGCCGGTGATCGTGCACGGACTGTTCCTGACGGCGCTCGGATGGCAGGGATTCGGGCTGATCGGCGGTTCCCCGGCAATGGCGGCACTCGCATTGGGGATGTGCATGCTGGTGTTCGATTTCGGCGCCGTCATCTACGGGATCAACTACCTGTCGCTGCGGCAGGCCCTGACGCCGGATCACCTGCTGGGACGGATGACGGCAACGATGCGCTTCCTGACCGTGGCTGCGGCGCCGCTTGGGTCGCTGGCCGGGGGCGCGCTCGCCACCGTCATTGGATTGCGTCCGACCCTGTGGGTGATCGGCGGCCTCGGGCTCGCACTGACGATGGGCGCGATGCGCTGGTCGCCGGTGCGCAGGCACCGGGGCCTGCCTTCTGTTGCGTCCGACTGACGCGCGCAAACCACCCGGCCACCTCCGGGCGCCATTCGGCGTCCGCCCCGGGCCGCCGCATTCGCGCTGCGGCCCCGCCTAGCAGCTGCGGCGCACCTGGCTGAGGATGCTTTCGCTCGGTGCGACCGGGTTGCTCAGGACCCGCGGCTCGTTGAGCTGCACGTGCCCGACGTCGAGCTTGCCCTCGGCCTGCTGCATCGCGTCGGCGCCGACGCCTTTCTGGTTCTGCATCCGCAGCTCTTGCGATGCCGTGGACAGCGTCACCACCTTGCATTCGCTGCGCTGGGCGGCGGCGTTCGCGTAGGCGTCGGGCCCGTCGAGCGTTGCGCAGCCGGTCACCCCGAGCGCCAGCAATGCTGCAGTTCCAATCATCCCTGCGTTCATCGGTGTCTCCTTCGCACGATCCTATCGTGCAAACAGCATGACGGGCTAGCGTAATCCCGCCGGACTGCGGGGTAAAGCCCTGCGCCTGCGGCCGGGATGGGCGCCCGGTCCAGCTCGAATACGTAACCCGACGGGAGCTCCGGGAGCCGCGTCAGTTCGTCGCGGGCGCGGCGCGAGCGGTCCAGCAGCGCGGGGGTAGCCCGAGGTCGTGGGCGCCGCCGGACATTGATGCCGTCGCGGGTGCCGGCAAATTTTCCGGTCCCGATTCCCACCGTGTGGGAATCAGGAACGCTAGAACTGAGAAACTCCCTTCATACTTGCCATCATTCGACGCGCATCCGGTGCTTCGCATGTCCAAGTCCTCCGTGGGTGATCGGCTGCTGAGCCTGCTCGCTGCGATCGCGCGGCACGGCGCGCCGGTGCCGGTGAGGGTGCTCGCCAAGACCACGGGCCAGCCGCTCAGCACGGTCTATCGCAACCTGGCGGCGCTCAGGCGATGGGGGCTCGTAAGCGAGATCGGGCCGGACGCCGGCTACGGGCCCGGACCCGCCAGCATCCAGCTGGCATGGGGGTTCGACACGACGTCCCACCTGATGTCGGTCGCCCGGCCCGAACTGCTGAGGCTCGCAGATCGCACCAAGGAAAGCCTGGCGCTGATGGCACCCGTCGCCGGGCATGCGATGTGCCTCGACATGGTCGAGAGCTCGCAGTCGTTGCGCTGTTCTTATGCCAAGGGCCGGTCGCTGCCGCTGGTGCGCGGCGCGTCCGCCAAGGCGTTGCTCGCATTTCTGCCCGAAGCGGACCGCGAGGCGATCATTGCAACCCACCTCGACGCCACCTCGACCGAGGCTGCGCGGCTGCGCAAGACCCTGGCGACGATCCGGCGGCAAGGGTACGCGGAGAGCGAAGGCGAGATCGATGCCGGGGTATGGGGGACGAGCGCACCGGTGTTCGCGACGCGTGGAGCGGTCGCGGGCGCGATCTCGCTGATGGCGCCGGCGTTCCGCATCGAGCGCAGCCACGACGTACTCATACGCATGATTGCGCAGGCCGCAGCCCGGGTCAGCAAGCGTCTGCAGTCGACTCACTGAGTTTCCATCACAAGGAGGATCCGCAATGTTCAATCGCATCTGCCGAATCGCCGCCGTCGCCTGCATCTGCATCGGATTCGCCGGGCCCGCGCGGGCGGCCGGCGACACGATCCGGGTGGCGACGGACGCCACGTTTCCCCCGTTCGAGTATTACGCCGGCGGCAAGCGCACCGGCTTCGACATCGCGCTCGTGGACGCCATCGGCAAGACGATGGGCAAGAAAAT
The DNA here is from genome assembly GCA_035934825.1 of Casimicrobiaceae bacterium. GTDB lineage: Bacteria > Pseudomonadota > Gammaproteobacteria > Burkholderiales > Casimicrobiaceae > VBCG01. The sequence continues at coordinate 5,829 of DASYXO010000293.1, read as the reverse complement.
CGAATGGACCGATATCGATTTCAAAGGCCTGATTCCCGGCATCATCTCCAAGCGCTTCGACATGGCAGCGTCGGCCATCTACATCACGCCGGAGCGGGCCAAGGTCGTCGATTTCAGCGAACCCTACTATCCGGGCGGCCTGGTGATCCTGGTGAAGAAGGACAACACCACGATTCATGGGCCGGAGGATCTCGCAGGCAAGAAGGTTTCGGTCCAGGTGGGCACCAAATCGGTCGGCTTCCTGAAGGACAACTATCCGAAGGTCGACCGCGTCGAGGTCGAGAAGAACGAGGAAATGTTCAGCCTCGTCGAGACTGGTCGCGTGGACGCCGCCGTGACCGGCAAGCCGGCGGCCAAGCTTTATGCGCAGAAGAATCCGGGGGTGAAGGTGATCGACAAGCAGCTCACGACCGAAGAGTACGGGTTCGCGATCAGCAAGGACGAGCCCGGCCTGGCCAAGGCGGTCAACGAGGCGCTGGCGAAGCTCAAGGCCGACGGAACGTACCGGAAGCTGGTGGACACGTGGTTCGAGGGCAGGTAGCGAGCAGCCTCGGTACCGAACCTGGCTGGCCATGAAGCTCGATTTCGGCCCCGTCTGGGCCAACTGGAGCGATCTGGCGCACGGCGCGCTGGTCACCGTCGAGGTGACCGGCGCCGCGCTCGTGCTCGGCTGCCTGCTGGGGCTCCTGGTCGGGCTACTCCGGCTCGACCCGCGACGGCGCGTCCGCTACGCGCTGGGCAGCGTGTACGTCGGCTTCATCCGCGGCACGCCGCTCCTGGTGCAGCTGTTCCTGCTGTTCTTCGGTCTACCCCAGTTCGGCATCGTCCTGCCGGCCTTCTTCTGCGGGGTGCTCGGGCTGGGAATCTACAGCGGCGCGTACCAGTCGGAGATCGTGCGCGGCGCCATCCAGTCGATCGACAAGGGCCAGATGGAGGCCGCGCGCTCACTGGGAATGTCGCAGGGCATGGCCATGCGCGCCATCATCCTGCCACAGGCGATCGTGCGCATGATCCCACCGCTCGGCAATGAGTTCATCGCGCTGATCAAGAACTCCGCGCTCGTGTCGCTGCTGACCATAAGCGATCTGCTGCACGAAGGGCAGAAGATCATCAGCGTCTCGTACCGATCGCTCGAGGTGTATCTCGCCGTGGCCCTGATCTACCTGCTGCTGACCAACGCCACCGGGTTCGCGCTGCTGCGGCTCGAACGCCGGCTGCGAGTCGGAGGCCTGGTGCAATGAGCGGGAGCGCCCAGGGGCCGGTACTCGCCGTATCGAATCTTTCGAAGTCGTTCGGTCCCACCCGGGTGCTCGCCGACGTCGACCTGTCGGTGCAGCCGTCGCAGGTGGTGGTCGTCATTGGCCCGAGCGGCTCCGGCAAGACGACGTTGCTGCGCTGCTGCAACGGGCTCGAAGTCGCCGACCGCGGGCGCATCGAGGTCTGCGGAACGACGCTGTTCGGTGACGGCCGCCTGTTGCGCGATCCCGAGCTCAACGCGCTGCGCACCCGCGTCGGAATGGTGTTCCAGTCGTTCAACCTGTTTCCCCATCTCACCGTGTTGCAGAACGTGACCATCGGACCGCGAAGGATCAGGCGCAAGACCCAGTCGGAGGCTTCCGACCAGGCCCGGGCTCTGCTGCACAAGGTCGGGCTCGCGGAAAAGGCCGATGCCTTGCCCGGAACGCTGTCGGGGGGGCAGAAGCAGCGGGTGGCGATCGCTCGCGCACTGGCGATGGAGCCACGGCTCATGCTCTTCGACGAGCCGACTTCCGCGCTGGATCCCGAACTGGTGGGCGAAGTGTTGCAGGTGATGAAAGCACTCGCGCGCGACGGGATGACGATGCTGCTGGTCACCCACGAGATGAATTTCGCCCGCGAGGTGGCCGACGTCGTCGTCGTGATGGATCAGGGGAGAACGGTCGAAGCAGGACCGCCGTCGACCATCTTCTCCACCCCTTCCCAGGCGCGTACCCGAGCGTTTCTGCAGGCAGTCATCGAGCGCTGACCATGGCTGGGCCTCCCGTCGCTTGCGTGGACAGGCCGTTCGAGCGGGACTGGTGGACGGGCCGGTCGGACCCGGACAGCGCGGGAGATACGACGCGTTACCACCAGCGCATAGCCCCCTGGACCGGCGATGCCCGCGCCGGCATCGGCCTGATCGGCTTCGCCTGCGACGAGGGTGTCCGGCGCAACGGCGGACGCACCGGTGCCGCGGAGGGTCCGCTCGCGATCCGGCGCGCTTTCGCCAACCTCGCGGTCCATCATGCGGCCCCGGTGTACGACTGCGGCGACATCGCCTGTGCGGGCAATGCGTTGGAAGCGGCACAGCTTCGCCTCGCCGCCGCAGTTTGCGGGATCGCCGGTCGGACCGCGCTGCCGATCGTCCTCGGTGGCGGGCACGAAGTCGCCTATGGAACGTGGCTTGGAGTCGCCGACGCCCGGCCCGGCGCGCATCTGCTGATCGTGAATCTCGACGCCCACTTCGATCTTCGCGCGGGCGACGCAGCGACTTCCGGCACGCCGTTTCGCCAGATCGCCGACGAATGCAGCCGGCGGAGGATTCCCTTCTCCTATGTCTGTCTGGGCATCAGCCGGCCCTCGAACACGGCGGCGCTGTTCAGCCGCGCCGCCGCGCTGGACGTCGAATTCTGGCGAGACGAGGAGCTGCATTGGCATTCGCTGTCGTCGGTCGACGACCGACTGCAGCAGCGCATCGCGGGCTGCGACGGCGTCTACCTCAGCATCGACCTCGACGTTCTGCCAGGGGAGAAGGCGCCAGGGGTCTCGGCCCCGGCCGCACGCGGAGTGCCGCTGGACATCGTGGAACACCTGGCGGCGACGGTGGCGAAGTCGGGCAAGCTCCTCGGCGCCGACATTGCCGAGCTCAATCCCGCGCTCGACCGCGACACCCTGACCGCGCGGGTTGCCGCGCGGCTCGTCGACGCCGTCGTCATGGCTGCGCTGCCGCCGGATTCGGCGTCAGCGAAATTGGGGTCAGAGCGCTGATTTGCCTGCCGTGGCGGCCGGGACGTCGAGCTGGAACGGGTAGATCGACGGAAGCGCCAGGAGCCGGGTCAGCTCGTCGAGGGCACGGCGCGACTCGTCGAGCAGCGCCGGGTCGCGCAGGTCGGCCGATTCCAGGCGGTCGCGGTAGTTCTGCCGTATCCAGTTTTCCAGCGTGGCGGCCAGATCCTCGTCCAGGATCACGTTGGAGCGGATCGCCGCACGCTCGTCCGAGGTGACGGGGACGCGCAGCCGCAGGCAGGCGGGGCCGCCGCCGTTGCGCATGCTCTGGCGCAGTTCGAAGGTCAGGATCTCGGTGATCGGTGCGTCGCCGGTCGTGAGGCGGTCGAGAACCTCCGACGCTGCGCGGTGAGCGCGGCACTCCGCCGGTGCAACCAATAGAAAGCGCCCGTCGGCGCCCTCGATCAGCTGGCTGTTGAACAGGTAGGTGGCGACCGCATCGGCGAGCGGCAACTCGGACTCGCGTACGACGATCGATCGGAACGCGGGCCCGACGACGCGCGACAGGGTCCGCAGCAGCGCCGGCTGGTCGACGAACGCCCGCTCGTGGCAGAGCAGTAACGTGCCTTCGCCGACGGCGATGACATCGTTGTGGAACACGCCGGCGTCGATTGTGTCGGGCCGCTGCTGCGCGAACACGACGCGGGCGGGATCCAGCCCGTGGCGGCGGGCAACCGCCTCGCTCGCCTCGCGCGTCTGCCGCGCCGGATAGCGTGCCGGCACCGGTCCAGCGCCGAGACCGCGGCGTCCGTACACGAAGAGCTCGGCGCCGGGCCGGCCGGTCGCCTCGCCGAAGCGGGTGTGATTGGCCGCGCCCTCGTCGCCGAACTGCGGTGCCGAGGGAAGCGGATCGTGGACGCAGAAGCGCGCCGTATCGGCGAAGATCGCGCGCAGCACGCGCGTGGTCGTCGGCGCCTCCAGCGCGCGGTGGAAATGCGTGACCAGGTTCGCCGGCGTGAAATGTACGCGGCCATCGGCGCAGTCGGCGGAGGGGCTGACCGTTGCCGCATTGGCCGCCCACATCGCCGCGGCGGACGAGCAGGCGGCGAGCAGCTCCGGCGCCTGCCGCCCGGCACGCGCAACGACGTCCGCGTCGCGGCCGTGGAAACCCAGTGCGCGCAGCGCCGCGACGTCCGGCCGTTCCTGCGGCGGCAGCACGCCCTGTGCGATGCCGCGTGCCGCGAGCGCGCGCATCTTCGCGAGGCCCTGCAGCGCCGCCTCGCGCGGGTTCGCGCTCTGCTGGGCGTTGCGCTCGGCTGCGAGGTTGCCCAGCGCGAGGCCTGAATAGTTGTGCGTCGGTCCCGGAATGCCATCGAAATTCATCGTTCACCCGGCGCGAGCGCAACGACGCGGACGCTATCACCCTCGGCCACGCCCAATGCCTCGGCGGCGTAGGGAAGCAGTGGAAAGCGGTCGACGCGCGGCGGAGCGGAGGTCATCAGCGCGCGGTAGCCCTCGAACCTCCGATTGCAGACCAGCCACAGGATGTCGTCGCTCAGGCTGTCTGGCACCGGATCCTGTTCGCCCAGCGTGCAGGGCATGACGGCCGATCGGCGCACGGCGTCGATGTTGGCCGTCGCGCATTCAAGCGTGGGACCGGCATCGAAGATGTCGACGTAGCCTTCGTAGCGGAAGCCTTCCTGCTCGAGCATCGCCCGCGCCGGAGCCGTGTCGGCGTGCACGACGCCGATCACTTCCCGCGCTGCCGGCGGCAGCAGGTTCACGTACACCGGATGCCTCGGCATCAGCTCGGCGATGAATGACTTCTGCCCTGTCCCGGTCAGGTAATCCGCGCGCTTGTACTCCATCGCGAAGAAATGGCGCCCAAGCCCTTCCCAGAACGGACTCGTGCCGTCGGGTTCGATGCGCCCCCGCAATTCGGCGATCACCGTGTCGGAGAAGCGCGGCGAGAACTCGGCGATGAACAACAGCCGGCACTTGGCGAGCAGTGCGCCGTTCTTGCGGCGACGGTAACGCTGGTCGAGGAACAACGAGCACAGCTCGGTATGTCCGGTGTGGTCATTCGACAGGAACAGCGTGGGCGCGACGGTGTAGACGTCGAGCGCTCGCGACGCATGCACCAGCGTGCCGACGTGGTAGTTGTACCAGGGCTCGTCGAGTCCGACGGCGGCCTCGATCGCGCTGATGCCGACGACGCGTTGTTCACCCCCGCGATGGCCTTCCACCAGCACGAACATGAACGTCGTCGCGGCCGGCTCGGCGGCGCCTGCGAACGCGGCGAGCGACCGGTCGATTCGCGCCGCCAGGCGTTCCTCGTCCGCCGGCAGCGTCGTCAGGCCGTGCCCCGTGCGCTCGGACAGCGCGAGCACTGCCGGCAGGTCGTCGCGCGCAATCGGCCGAATGAAGAACATTACAAGAAGCCGGGACGCAAAAAACCGGGACGCACCACGTTTTCCTCGCGAGAAAAACCGGGACGCACCACGTTTTTCTCCTCCGCCGGATCCGGAAGGTTGAGCATTGAAAAACGTGGTGCGTCCCGGTTTTCCGCGGGTTTCCCGGTCAGACGAGCACAGTGTTCAGTGCGTTCTCGAGGCGTGCGAGCCCTTCGAGAATCTCGTCGAGCGATATGACCAGCGACGGCGCGATGCGCAGCACATCGGGGCCCGCGACCAGCACCAGCAATCCCACCTCGCCGGCTGCGTTCATCACGTCGATCGAACGGCCACGCCAGGCTTTTGCCAATTCGCAGCCCAGCCACACGCCTTCGCCGCGGAGGTCCGCGAACAAGGGCCGGCGCAGGTTGATCGCTTTCAGGCCCTCCATGAACAGCGCATGACGCGCCTT
>DASYXO010000280.1:0-4496 GCA_035934825.1 Casimicrobiaceae bacterium | reverse complement strand
CGGCCTCGTAGAGCTTCTGCGCCGCCTGCATCTCGCCTTCGGCGTGGATCACCTTGGCGCGCCGCTCGCGCTCGGCCTCGGCCTGGCGCGCAATCGCGCGGATCATCGTCTCGTTGATGTCGACGTGCTTGATCTCGACATTGGAAACCTTGATCCCCCACGACAGCGTCTGCGCATCGAGCGTCTGCTGGATGTCGATGTTGAGCTTCTCGCGCTGCGACAGCATCTCGTCCAGGTCATGCTTGCCCAGCACCGAGCGCAATGTCGTCTGCGCGAGCTGGGAGGTCGCCATCAGGAAATTCTCGACCTCGATCACGGCCTTCTGCGGGTCGACGACGCGAAAATAGACGACTGCGTTGACCTTCACCGATACGTTGTCGCGCGAGATGACGTCCTGGCTCGGGACATCCAGCACGACGGTGCGCAGCTCGATGCGCACCATCTGCTGGATCCCTGGGATGAGGACCACGAGGCCCGGCCCCTTGACCTTCCAGAAGCGGCCGAGCTGGAACACGACGCCGCGCTGGTATTCGCGCAGGACCCGCAGCGACGAGGCCGCGACCGCGACGACGATGACGAGGACCACGAGCGGACTGATCAATCCCATGTCATGCTCCTTCGACGGGTGCGACGCAAGGCAGGATGCCCTCCATCGCGACCACGCGGATCTTCTGGCCACGGGCGAGATGCCCGCCGGCTCGAACCTGCCAGGTCTCGCCGCGGATGGTCGCCCACCCGGTCGCGGCCGCTCCGGTTTCGTCGACCATTTCGCCCTCGGCGCCGACGAGCATCGCCACGCCGCTCGCGATCGGCGCACGGCGCGCCCGCAGCGCCAGGCGCACCACGACGATGACGAACGCCGCCGTTACCAGGGCGAGCGGGACGATCAGTGCCAGCGGCACGCCGAATCCCGGGACATCGGTGTCGAGAAGCATCGTCGCGCCGACGATGAATGCGACGACGCCGCCGGTGCCCAGCGATCCGTATGCGGGCACGAACACCTCCGCGACCATGAATGCAATGCCCAGCGCGATCAGCGCGAGCCCCGCGTAGTTGATCGGCAGGAGGTGCAGCGCGTACAGGGCGACCAGCAGCGATACCGCGCCGGTGACGCCGGGAAACACGTAGCCCGGATGGCCGAACTCGAAGATCAGTCCGTAGATGCCCACGAGCATCAGGATCATCGCAACGCTCGGATCGGTGATCGTTGCGAGCAGCGCGGATCGCCAATCGGGTGATACGACCATGATCGGTGCGCCCGCGAGCTGCAGCGTGCGCTCACCCCCGGCAGTCGCGACCTTGCGCCCGTCGATCCGGCGCAGCAGATCCGCCTGGTCGTTCGCCACGAGGTCGACGACCCGCTGCGAAAGCGCTTCGTCCGCCGACAGGCTCGCGGCGTCGAAGACCGCCTTTGCGCCCCAGTCGGCGTTGCGTCCGCGAAGTTGCGCCAGACTGCGAATGTAGGCGGCGGCATCCTGCATCGCCTTGCGTTCGTGGACGTCGGTGCCGGGCGGAGGAGACTTGGCGTCGCTCGCGGTGCTCCCCGACCCCGGTGTCGAGGTAGGTCCCGGCGACGGCGGCGCGGGCCCTCCGAAACCGATCGACACCGGCGAGGCCGCACCGAGGTTGGTCCCGGGTGCCATCGCGGCGACGTGACAGGCATAGAGGATGAACGTGCCCGCGCTCGCGGCCCGGGCGCCCGACGGTGCGACGAAGCCGACCACCGGAACGGGCGATGCGAGGATCGCCTGCACGATCTCGCGCATCGACGTGTCGAGGCCTCCCGGCGTGTCGAGCTGCAGGATCACGAGCTGCGCGCCATCCCTCGCCGATCGCGCGAGACCCCGCTGCACGTACTCGGCGGCTGCCGGGCCGATGATCCCGTCGACCTGCAACGCCACGACCGGCGCGGGCGCCGCGAATGCGCGCAGCGCGGGCAGGAGCATCATCATCACGAGCGGGATCAGGCGCACATCGGCCTCCGCGGCGATCGGCTGCGGCAGATCGGCGCCCCGGTGTGTCGCGGCGGCCGCTGTGCCACATGCCCGATCCATTATCCTCGCGCGGCGCGCTCGCGGGAAACGGGGTCGGAGAAATTGGGGTCAGAGCCGTAATATCTCGCCGACGTTGGTGACGCGCCTCGCGAGTGCCAGCGGCGGGATATTACGGCTCTGACCCCAATTACGGGCTCTGACCCCGTTTTCCGCGACCATCGTTAACGCGTTTTCCGGTCAGTGGCGCGGCGGCAGCGGCTTGATGCTCAGGTTCGGGCGCGGGCCGAAGGCCGGACGGACGGGACCCTCGGCGGCGGCAGTCTCGAGCGCCGTCGCAAGCGCCGTCTCGAGTTGCCGGTCGCGCCCTGCCCGCGCGTCCTGCGGCGAATTGTCGATCTCGATGTCCGGGTCGGTGCCGTAGTTCTCGACGCTCCAGCCGACGTCGCTGAACCAGAACGAGAACTCGGGCTGCGTCGTCTCGGTGCCATCGACCAGCGGGTGCCGAGGATTGATGCCGATGACGCCGCCCCAGGTGCGCGTTCCGACGAGCTTGCCGATCTTCATCAGCTTGAAGCAGTGGGAGAAGATGTCGCCGTCGGAACCTGCGTGCTCGTTGGTCAGCGCGACGACCGGTCCCGCGGGCGATTCCCCGGGATAGGGTTCCGGCAGTCCCCAGCGCGAGAGGTCATAGCCCAGGCGCTTGCGCGCGACCTTTTCCAGCAGCAGTTGCGATACGTGACCGCCACGGTTGTAGCGCAGGTCGACGATCAGGGCATCGCGATCGCATTCGCCGCCGAAATAGCGGTGGAACTCGGCGAAGCCCGCCGACATCATGTCGGGCAGGTGCAGGTAGCCAACGCGGTCGCCGGATCGCTCGTGCACGAAACGACGATTGCCCTCGACCCATTCGCGATAGCGCGCGGGGACTTCGTCGGCCAGCGTCGTGACCAGCACGCTGCGCGGCAGCGCGTCGGGTCCGGCGCCCGCGGGTGGCGCCAGCGTCAGCTCGACTTTCGCGGCAGCCTGGTTGACGAGCAGCGCCTGCGGCGGACGATCGCGCCCAACTGCCTGTCCGTTCACTGCGACGATGCGCTCGCCCGGCCGCGCCCGCACGCCGATCGCGTTCAGCGGCGAATCGCAGGTCGCATCCCAGGGGTCGCCCTCGACGATGCCGACGATCTCGTATCCGTCGGCGTCCGGCGCCGGACGCAGGTCCGCAGCGAGATGGCCCAGCGCAACCGCGGGAGGGCGCCGGTAGTCGCCGCCCACTTCGTAGGCGTGCGAGGTGCCGAGCTCGCCCTGCATCTCCCAGATCAGGTCGGAGAGCTCGCTGCGCGTCGCAACCCGCGGAAGCAGCGCCGCGTAGCGCCGGTACTGCGCATCCCAGTCGACGCCGGACATGTCCTGCACCCAGAACTGGTCGCGCTGCAGCCGCCACACTTCGCGCAGCATCTGCTTCCATTCGCTGCGCGGGTCCACCGACAGGCGGACCCGCCCGAGGTCGATGTAGCCGGATTTTCGGGAGGGCTCCTCGGACGGTGCGACCGCGCGCTCGCGCGGATCGGGCGCCCGATCGGCGCGCACCGCGCGCAGCTTCCGGCCGTCGCGAAGCACCAGCGTCGCCCGGTCGGCGGCGACGACGAACTCGTCCGTTCGCTCGACCAGCGTGTCGCACTTCATGGTCTCGAAATCGAACACCTCGAGTCGGCCCGGCGAATCCTTGTGGCCGCCGCGACCGTGCGCGCCCGCAATCGGCATCAGCGTCCACACCACCTTGTCGTTGACGATCCCGGCGATCTGGCCGTAGCGCCCCTCGGGCACCGGAAACGCGGCGATGCGGCGGACTATGCCGTCGAGGTCGACGCGCATCGCCACCTTGTCATCCCCGGGTTTGGCCGCGGCACCCTTGCGCTCGTCCTGCGCGAGCCCGCGCGGCGCCAGCTCGAACGGAGCTTTCGCATCCGCCGCGAGCGCGATCAGGTACGGGCGCGCGGCACGGGGAAACGAGAGCTCGAACTGCACGGCGTCGTAGACGGGATCGAAGGTGCGCACGGACAGGAAATACAGGTACCTGCCCGCGGGGTCGAACGCGGGGCAGTAGTCGCGGAAATCGGGCTGGGTGACCAGCGTGCCCTGGTTCGTCGCGACGTCGTGGAGCTTGATCGCGCAGCGCCGCTGATTGATCCAGTGCGTGTAGGCGAGCCACCGGCCGTCGGGCGACCATGCCAGATCCTCGCTGCGGCCCGCGTCGCTGCGATCGACGACGCTGAACGCATTCGCCTCGAGGTCGGCGATCATCACTTCGTGCCGGTGATTCGCCAGCGCGATCCGCTTGCCCACCGGCGCCGCGCACATCGTCAGCACGCGGCCGATGTCCCAGGGCATCGTCGTCACTTCGCCGTCCCGGACGACGACCACGCGCTCCTCGCCGGATTCGTCGCTGACCGCGACCAGGGTCTCGCCGTCGGCGAGCCATTGTCCCTGCCGGTATCGGACGCCGTC
>DASYXO010000268.1:0-13064 GCA_035934825.1 Casimicrobiaceae bacterium | reverse complement strand
TTTCCCGGACGACCTTCCGAACGGGCCGTTCCGAATCACCCGCTACGTTCCTTACACGGCGCCGGTCGGTGACCCGGTGCATCGCTTCTTCCAGATGTGGCAGCAGTTCGACGGCGGCCGGCGCGATCTGTTCACCTGGGTCGCGACGACATCGGGTTTCGGCGCGCGCGAGCACGGCAACCCGGCGGCGGGTACCGACCAGGGCGGCGTGGCGATGGGTTTCTACAGCATGGCGAGCGGCGATGCGCCGTATCTGCGCGAGCTCGCGCGAACCTACGCGATCGCCGACAACTATCACCAGCCGATCATGGGCGGTACCGGGGCCAATTACCTGGCGCTCGCGACCGGCGACGTCGGCGTCTACCTCGATGCGGGGCAACCGGCGGCGCCGCCGCCAAGCCAGGTCGACGACCCCGAGCCCAACCCTGGCAGTGACAACTGGTACCGGCGCAGCGGCACCTACACCGGATGCGCCGACCCGGCGCAACCCGGCGTGCGGGCGATCCGCGACTATGTCGCGACGCTCCCCTACAAGCCGTGGAACGGGGGCAACTGCGATCCGGGGGCCTACTACCTGATCAACAACCAGAGCCCGGGCTATCTCCACGACGGGACGCTGCGGCAGCGCGGGCCGCGCAGCCACGTGATGCCGCCGCAGTCGGCGCCCAATGTCGGCACGCTGCTCGCGGCGGCGGGCGTGCCCTGGAAATGGTACAGCGGCGGGCGCACGTCGACCGGGATCGATGCCCATCGCTACTGCACGATCTGCGATCCGCTGGTCCATTCGACGGCTGTCATGACCACCGAATTGCGCCGGAACCTGCAGGGACTCGATGCGCTGTTTCGAGACATCGGAGACGCCGCACATTTTCCGGCGGTGTCGTTCGTGGTTCCGCCGAACGACGAATCGGGGCATCCGGCGTATTCGACGGTCGCCGCGTTCGAGCAGTTCGTCCGCGACGTCGTGACCCGGGTCCAGGCCAATCCGGCTTTGTGGTCGAAGACAGCGATCCTGGTCACCACCGACGAGAGCGGCGGCTATTACGACAGCGGCTACGTCCAGATCCTCGATTTCTTCGGCGACGGGACGCGTATCCCGATGCTGGCGGTATCGCCGTATGCGAGGAAGGGGTACGTGGACCACACCTACTACGACCACGCGTCGATACTCAAATTCGTCGAGCGCAATTGGCGGCTGTCGCCGCTGTCGGCGCGCAGCCGCGACAACCTCCCGAACCCGGTGATGGGGCGCTCCGATCCCTACGTGCCGCAGAACCGGCCGGCGATCGGCGACCTGATGGGATTGTTCGCCTTCTGACCGGCTGCAGCCGTCACCGGGCTGCCGCGCGACGACGGAGGCCAGGGCGCAAGCGGCGCGCCGGACCGGCCCTGCGTCAGCGCCCCCGTTCGACGTGCTCCCACGCCGACGGGCTCTTGTGATGCAGGCGGAAGTAGTGATCGCGCAGCGTCGCGAGCTCGTTGGCGACGGCGAGCGGGAATCCCTGGCGGCCGCCGCGCCGGTCCATCATCAGCTCGTCGAGCAGGCGCTCGCAGCGCGCAGGATCCTGCCAGATCACGCACAGGCGATTGGCGAGCCGGGCGTAACGCAGCACCAGCTGCCTGGGCTTCACCGATTCCGGCAGCTCCGAGAGCCACGCCGCTGCCGCGTCGCTCAGGGGCTCGGGTCCCGTCGCGTGGCGCTTCGCCTCCCAGTTCTCGGTCTTGCGCTTGGCGGTATAGCCTGCGGGCCCGGTCTCTTCGAGCGCCTTGCGCGCGTCGTTCAGCGTGACCTTTTCGAATTCGAACGTGCCGGAATCGCCGGGGTTCTGGGAACCTGACATTGGCGCTCCCCCTCTGGTCTGGATTGCTCCCTCGTCATCGTATGCCCGCACGAGGCTGCTGCTCGATATCGTACGCCAACATCGCGCGCCTCGCGCCGGCCGGCCGAAGCCACGGTCGCTTCGTGCCGATGAACGGCGCGTCCGATAAAAAAAGGCCGGGCGAGCGCCCGGCCTTTTCGATGGATCGGATTCAGTGCGTCAGACCGCTTGGATGTTCGACGCTTGCTTCCCCTTGGGCCCTTGCGTCACTTCGAAGCTGACTTTCTGGCCTTCCTTCAGTGTCTTGAAGCCCTGCATGTTGATCGCCGAGAAGTGAGCGAACAAGTCCTCACCACCGCCATCGGGGGTAATGAAGCCGAAGCCCTTCGCGTCGTTGAACCACTTCACAGTTCCGGTTGCCATTTCTGTTAATTCCTCAAGTACGAGAGATAAACGGGACGTTGCCCGGCCGATGTTTCGATCTCAAGGAAAGTACGGCGGTCGAACGACTGCGTGGCGGTCGTACAGAGCGTGCCTTTACTGCTTGGAACAAAACACGGCGGGCACTATACGGCAGAATTTGCAAAAAAGCGATAGGTTTCGCTTGGGGGTGCGCCGGGGTTAGCCCGGAATCCCGCGCCGGGCGCGGGATTCGGGAGGGGGGCCGTCCGGAGCCGGTGCCGGTCAGGACCCGATTTCCTGCCGGACCAGCGCCGCGCCGGCCCCCAGGGCCTGCAGCTTGGCGTGTGCCAGATCGCGGGCAAGTGGCACCATGCCGCAATTGGTGCAGGGCAGCAATCGTTCCGCCGGCACGAACCGCAGCGCGGAACGGATCACGGCGGCGACCTCTTCCGGCGTCTCGGCCCGGTCCGAGGCGACGTCGATCGCCCCGACCAGGACATCCTTGCCTTCGAGCAGGGAGATCAGGTCGATCGGGACCCGGGAATTGGCACATTCCAGCGACACCTGGCGGATCTTCGACGCGGCGAGCAAGGGGAAGATCTGCTCGTATTGGCGCCATTCCCCGCCCAGCGTCTTTTTCCATTCGATATTGGCCTTGATGCCATAGCCATAGCAGATGTGCACCGCCGTGGTGCAGGCAAGGCCCTCGGCCGCGCGCTCGAGCGTCCGGAGGCCCCAATCCCGGACGTCGTCGAAATAGACATTGAAGGCCGGCTCGTCGAACTGGATCACGTCGATTCCGGCGGCGGCGATTGCGCGCGCCTCCTCGTTCAGGATCTCGGCGAACGCCCAGGCGAGCCTCTCGCGGCTGCGATAGTGGGCATCGTGGAGCGTGTCGACCATCGTCATCGGACCGGGCAGCGTGTACTTGACGCGCCGCGTCGTCGCCGAGCGCAGGAATGCCGCGTCGCCGACGTAGATCGGGTGGCGCCGTGCCACCGCGCCCACGACGACCGGAACCTGCGCGTCGTAGCGATTGCGGATGCGCACCGTGCGCTTGTGCTCGAAATCGACGCCGTCGAGGCCCTCGATGAAGGTCGTCACGAAATGGCGACGGGTCTGTTCGCCGTCGGTGACGATGTCGATTCCCGCGCGCTCCTGGTCGCACAGCGCGAGCCGAACCGCATCGCGCTTGCCTTCCTCCAGCGCCGCGCCTTCGAGCTTCCAGGGGGCCCACAGGGCTTCGGGCTCGGCCAGCCAGCCCGGCTTGGGGAGGCTGCCGGCGATCGTGGTTTGCAGCAGGGGCGTGGTGGTCATCGCGCCATTCTATTACCGAACGGGAACCCGCCTCGACGGCTTGACCGTCCGGCGGGCAGCCGCGTACCTTCTGGGCACGCGATCGGCGTGCTGCATCGATGGCGACCGCGCGCTGGGCGCGCAGCGACGCATACCATGTCCCGGATCCTGTTCGCCGATCACGACTTTCCAGATATCGATCTCGAGCGCGGGATCTTCACCGCTGCCGGCGTCGCGATCGTCAGCGCCCAATGCCGTACCGAAGCCGAGGTGATCGCGGCGGCGAAGGATTGCCGCGGCATCCTGCTGCAATACGCGCCGATCACCGCGGGTGTGGTCGCCGTGCTTCCCGCGCTCGGCATCGTCAGCAGGATCGGCGCTGGTTTCGACACCGTCGACACGGCGGCGTGCGAGGCGCATGGGGTGTGGGTGGCGAACTCTCCCGACTACGGCGTCGACGAGGTGGCGACGCATGCGCTGGCGCTGGCGCTCGCGTCGCTGCGCAACGTCGTCCGCTATCACGACGACGTGCGCGCCGGCAACTGGCACTACCTTTCGGCAGGCACGATGCAGCGGCCCGCCGAATTGACGCTGGGCATCGTCGGGCTGGGCCGCATCGGCAAGCGGATGGCGCACCTATCGCGCAACGTGTTCAAGCGCGTCGTCGCCCATGATCCGCTGCTGATCGACGGCGATTTCCCCGCCTACGTCGAACGCGCAGGTACGCTCGCGGAATTGGCGGCCGCGGCCGACGTCGTGTCGCTGCATGTGCCCCTCGATGCGACGACGCGCGGCATGATCAACCGCGATTTCTTCTCCGCAGCGCGGCGCGGCCTCACGCTCGTCAACACCGCGCGCGGCGCCGTGGTCGACCTTCCCGATTTGCTCGCGGCACTCGATGCTGGAATACTGCGTGGCGTTGCACTCGACGTGCTGCCCACCGAACCGGTTCCGCGCGATTCGCCGTTGCTGGCAGATCCGCGCGCCATCCTGACGCCGCACGCGGCGTTCTATTCGATCGAGGCGGAGCGCGAGTTGCGGCGCAAGGCGGCGCAGAACATCGTTACCTGGTTCCGGACCGGACGGCCCGACTACCCGGTGGTGAGGGGCACGCGAAGGCCGTAGCAGGAGGGATGGCAGGAGCGGCGCCGGGCGCCCCGGCATCGCAGCGCAATATCACAACGAAGGGCGCGAAGGAGGAGCGATGGCCGGGGTGACGATCACCGCCGTCCGCAAGTGGTTCGGCTCGACCCAGGTGATTCGCGGTGTCGACATCGAGATCGCCGACGGGGAATTCTGCGTCCTGGTCGGTCCCTCGGGTTGCGGCAAGTCGACGCTGCTGCGCATGATCGCGGGGCTCGAGCAAATCACCGAAGGCGAGATCGCGATCGGCGGCAAGGTCGTCAATCGCGTGCTGCCCAAGGAGCGCGACATCGCGATGGTGTTCCAGAACTACGCGCTCTATCCGCACATGACGGTGCGCGACAACATGTCGTTCGCGCTGAAGCTCGCGAAGCTCGGCCGCGACGACATCGAGAAGCGGGTGGCGCGCGCGGCAGAGATCCTGGCGCTGTCCTCGTATCTCGACCGTTACCCGCGGCAGCTTTCGGGCGGCCAGCGCCAGCGCGTCGCGATGGGACGCGCGATCGTCCGCGACCCGCAGGTTTTCCTGTTCGACGAGCCGCTGTCTAACCTCGACGCCAAGCTGCGCGTGCAGATGCGCACCGAGATCAAGGAGCTGCACCAGCGCCTCAAGACGACGTCGATCTACGTGACGCACGACCAGATCGAGGCGATGACGATGGCCGATCGCATCGTCGTGATGCGCGACGGCATCGTCGAGCAGATCGGCGATCCGCTCGAGCTCTACGACGCGCCGGTCAACACCTTCGTGGCGGGCTTTATCGGCTCGCCGGCGATGAACCTCGTTCCGGGCATTGCCCGCACGGGCGGCGCGTCGCCCGGGGTCGAGTTCGAGGGCGGCGCGCGCCTGCCGCTGCCGCGAACGGCACGTGCAGTCGACGGCCGACGGGTCCTCTACGGCATGCGTCCCGAGCACTGCGTGCTGGGAAGCGGTGCGAGCCTTCCGGCCGAGGTCGTCGTCGTCGAGCCGACCGGGGCGGATACGCAGCTCTTCTGTCGCTTCAACGGCCAGGAGCTTTCGTTGCTCATCCGTGACCGTGCCACCTGCCGCCCGGGCGACCGCGTTGCGCTGGTGCCGGATCTCGACCGGGCCCACTTGTTCGATGCGGCGAGCGGAGCGAGGCTCGCCGCCTGATGTGCAGGATGCTTGCACCTGGGGAAATCCGAGCATCGATGAATGTCGACCTAAAGGAGGAAGACCATGAGTGGATTCAAGCGCCGCAAATTCCTGAAGACGTCCGCAGGCGTCGCCGCTGGCGCCGCGGTTGGCCCGCTGATCTGGGTGAAGGACGCGAGCGCCCAGTGGAAGAACGTCCCGGAGAAAGGGGCGCATCTGCGCGTGCTGCGCTGGAGCCGGTTCGTCCAGGGCGACATCGACCAGTACATGAAGAACGTCGCAAAGTTCACCGAGAAGTACGGCATCCCGGTGCGCATCGACAACGAGGGCTGGGAAGACGTCCGCCCGAAGGCCGCCGTCGCGGCGAACACCGGCGCGGGCCCGGACATCATCCTGTCGACGAACGACGACGCGAACCTCTATCCGGAAAAGCTCGTCGACGTCACTGACGTCTGCGACTACCTGGGCTCCAAGCTGGGCGGGTTCTACCCGGTCTGCCATCCCTACCTGCGGCCGGACGGCAAGCATTGGATCGGCGTGCCTCTCGGCGTGGCCGGCGTGTGCATGGTCTATCGCCAGAGCGCGATCAAGGCGGCCGGGTTCGATTCGTTCCCCAAGGACTTCGACGGCTTCCTGAAGCTGTGCAAGGGGCTGAAGGAGAAGGGCACGCCGGCCGGATTCGCGCTGGGCAATGCGACCGGCGATGCGAACACCTGGTGCCAGTGGCTGGTGTGGGGTTTCGGCGGCAAGCTGGTGGACACCAGCAACAAGGTCGTCATCAACAGCCCGGAGACGATCAAGGCGCTGGAGTTCGCGAAGGAGCTCTATCCGACATTCGTGCCCGGCACGCTGTCGTGGCTCGACCCGAGCAACAACAAGGCGTTCCTCGACGGCCAGCTCTACCTGACCAACAACGGCATCTCGATCTACTACGCCGCCGAGACTTCGAGCGATCCCAAGCTCAAGGCCATGGCCGCGGACATCTACCACGCCAACATGCCGGTCGGCCCGATCGGCCATCCGACCGAGTTCCAGCTGTTCTTCAACCAGATGATCTTCAAGTACACGAAGTATCCGAAGGCAGCGAAGGAATTCCTCCGCTTCATGATGGAGCCCGAGCAGTTGGATCCATGGGTCCAGGCGTCGATCGGCTACGTGACGCCGCCGCTGCGGTATTACGAGAAGAACCCGATCTGGACTGCGGATCCCAAGAACACGCCCTACCGCGATTCGATGAAGAACATGCTGCCGTCGGGTTACGCGGGCAAGATGGGTTACGCGTCGGCCGGTGCGCTCGCCGACTTCATCGTCGTCAACATGGTCGCCGAGGCCGCGTCCGGCTCGAAGTCTCCGCAGGAAGCCGCGGAACGGGCGCAGAAGCGGGCCGAGCGTTACTACAAGGTATGACGTCGCGCCGGGACTGCGTTTGTGCTTGATCTGAACGTCCCGTCGGCGCGACGCCCTACCTGCCGCGCGTTGGACACGGCGCCACGGCGCCGGTCAACGCGCGGAATCGCGGGCGTCTCGCCCCGTGGTTGCGGGCACGTGGCGTCCGCCGCGTAGCGCAGAGTTCCATTGGCCGCGCTGATCTCTCGCCTGCAAGACAATCGCAACGTCCTCGGGCTCGCCTTCATGGTGCCCGCGGCGCTGCTGCTGCTGGTGTTCCTCACCTATCCGCTCGGACTCGGCACCTGGCTGGGCTTCACCGACGCCAAGATCGGCCGGCCGGGCGTCTGGATCGGGCTCGAGAACTTCGAGTATCTGTGGGGCGATTCGGTCACCCGGCTGGCGCTGTTCAACACGATCTTCTACACCAGCGTCGCCAGCGCGATCAAGTTCGCGCTCGGCCTTTGGCTCGCGATGCTACTCAACAAGAACCTGCCTTTCAAGGCGACGCTGCGCGCCATCGTGCTGCTGCCGTTCATCGTCCCCACGGCCCTCTCGGCGCTGGCGTTCTGGTGGATCTACGACGCGCAGTTCTCGGTCATCAGCTGGGCCCTGACCAGGATGGGGCTGATCCACCAGTACATCGACTTCCTCGGCGACCCCTGGAACGCGCGCTTCTCGACGATCGCGGCGAACGTCTGGCGCGGCGTGCCGTTCGTCGCGATAACGCTGCTTGCCGGCCTGCAGACGATATCGCCGTCCTACTACGAGGCGGCGAGCCTCGATGGCGCCTCGCCGTGGCAGCAGTTCCGCTACGTCACGCTGCCGCTGCTGACGCCGATCATCGCCATCGTGATGACGTTCTCGGTGCTCTTCACGTTCACCGATTTCCAGCTCATCTACGTGCTGACGCGCGGCGGCCCGCTGAACGCGACCCACTTGATGGCGACGCTGTCGTTCCAGCGAGCGATACCCGGCGGCAGCCTCGGCGAGGGTGCGGCAATCGCCACCGCGATGGTGCCTTTCCTGCTCGCGGCGATTCTCGTCGCGTACTTCGGGCTGCAGCGCCGCGCCTGGCAGCAGGGGGGGAAGGACGCGTGAGCGCGGCGCCCGAAGCGCAAGCCGGCGTCGCTGCGGACCGGAACGTGGTCGACACGCAGGGGATGAACTACCTGACGTCGCTGCCCCGGCGCGTCGTCACCGTGTGGGTCCCGCTGTCGGTCTTCGTCGTCGTGCTGCTGTTCCCGTTCTACTGGATGGCGATGACCGCGTTCAAGCCCGACGCCGAGCTGCTGTCGCGCGCGGCCAACCCGTTCTGGATCCACAGTCCGACGCTCGCTCACGTCAAGCATCTGCTGTTCGAGACCGCGTACCCGAGCTGGCTGTGGAACACGGTGGTCGTCTCGGTCGTGGCGACGGTCATTTCGATCTTCTGCAGCGTGCTCGCCGCGTACGCGATCGAGCGCCTGCGCTTTCGCGGCTCGCGCTACGTCGGCATGGCGATCTTCCTCGCCTACCTGGTGCCGCCGTCGATCCTGTTCATCCCGCTGGCGACGATGGTGACCGAGCTGCACCTCTTCGATACGCGGCTTGCGCTGATCCTGACCTACCCGACGTTCCTGATCCCGTTCTGCACGTGGCTGCTGATGGGCTATTTCAAGTCGATCCCACTCGAGCTCGAGGAGTGCGCGCTGATCGACGGCGCGAGCCGCCTGCAGATACTGATCCGCATCGTGCTTCCGCTGGCTGTCCCGGGGCTCATCTCCGCGGGCATCTTCGCGTTTACGCTGTCGTGGAACGAGTTCATCTATGCGCTGACGTTCATCTCGTCGTCGGAGGTCAAGACGGTTCCGGTTGGCGTCGTCACCGAGCTGGTCGAGGGGGACATCTACCACTGGGGCCCGCTGATGGCGGGAGCGCTGTTCGGGTCGCTGCCGGTCGCCATCCTGTACTCGTTCTTCGTCGAGTACTACGTCTCGGGGCTGACGGGCGCGGTCAAGGAGTGACGATTCGCTTGAAACGCCGCCCCTCCGCCGGCATTTCGGTAGAATGCTTTCCCAAGCCTACTGCCGGAGCCGGCCATGAGCACCATTCGAGACACGATCGCGGACCAGGTCAAGAAGAACCACGTGGTCCTGTACATGAAGGGAACGCCGCAATTCCCGCAGTGCGGGTTTTCGGCGACCGCCGCCGAGATCCTCAAGCGCTGCGGCGTCACGGACTATGCATCGTTCAACGTGCTGCAGGACGGGGATTTGCGCCAGGGCATCAAGGAATTCTCGAGCTGGCCGACGGTCCCGCAGCTCTACGTCGACGGCGAGTTCGTCGGCGGCTGCGACATCATGCGCGAGATGTACCAGTCGGGCGAACTGCAGCAATTGCTCGCGAAGTCACCGGCCTGATCTCGCGGGCCGGGGGCCCGCCGGCCTTGCTCGCCCCAGCAGGGGTTCGAGCGCCTGGCAAGTATTACCGCTCTGACCCCAATTACGCCTGGCAAGTATTACCGCTCTGACCCCAATTACGTGCGGGCGCGCTGGACGCGCCGCACGTCGGGCACGCGCCGCAATGCGCGCATCAGGTGCGCGAGGTGGCGGCGATCACGCACCTGCACGCCGAAGAACATGGCGACGTCGCCGCCGTCGGGCCGCTCCATCGACACGGTGTCGATGTTGGCGTCGGCATCGCCGATGGCGGTGGCAAGCTCGGCGAGCATGCCGCGCCGGTCCGCGACCAGCACGCGCACGCCGGCGTCGAACACCCCCTGGACGTCGGGCGCCCACTCGACGTCGACGATCTCGCCGCCGTCGACTCGCTGCTTGCGCAGCGATACGCAGTCGCGGACGTGGACGATGAGGCCCTGGCCGCGCCGGAACTGCCCGACGATCGCGTCACCGGGCAGCGGCCGGCAGCATTTTGCGTACTGGATCGCCACGCCTTCGACGCCGCGCAGCGTCAGTGCGCCCGGCTTCGCCGAGGTCGCGGGCGCCGGGCCGGCGGTAGTTTCGTCGGACTTGCCGGCGGTCCGGGTCAGCGCCTGCGCCACGACGAAGGAAAGTCTTTTGCCGAGACCGATGTCGGCCAGGATGTCGAGCTGGCTCTTGGCGCCGTATTCCTTCGCCATGGCCTCCCAGCGCTCCCAGGTGATCGACTCGGGCTCGACCTTAAGGGTGGCGAGCGCCTGATTCAGCATCCGCTCGCCCAGCGCCGCGGATTCCTGCTGTTGCAGGCCTTTCAGGTAGTGCCGGATGCGCGAGCGCGCCTTGCCGGTGGTCACGAAGGACAACCACGATGGATTCGGCCGCGCGGTCGGCGACGTCAGGATCTCGACGTGGTCGCCGTTCTTGAGCTCGGTGCGCAGCGGCAGCAGCTCGTAGTTGATCCGCGCGGCGACGCAATGATGGCCGATGTCGGTGTGCACGCCGTAGGCGAAGTCGACGGCCGTCGCGCCGCGCGGCAGCGCCATGATCTTTCCCTTGGGCGTGAACAGGTAGATCTCGTCGGGGAACAGGTCGCCCTTGACGTGCTCGAGGAATTCCTTCGAATCGCGCGATTCCGACTGTATCTCGAGGAGGCTCTGCAGCCAGCGATCGGTTTCGCGCTGTGCTTCCTCGAGGTCGAGCTGGCCGCCCGACTTGTACAGCCAGTGGGCGGCGACGCCCGCTTCGGCGACACGGTGCATGTCGTGCGTGCGCAACTGCGCCTCCAGCGGCGTGCCGAATGGCCCGAACAGCGTCGTGTGCAGCGACTGGTAGCCGTTCGCCTTCGGAATGGCGATGTAATCCTTGAACTTGCCGGGGATCGGCTTGTAGTGCTCGTGCAGCACGCCCAGCGCCGCGTAGCAGGTCGACTTGTCGTTGACCAGCACGCGCACGCCGTAGATGTCGAAGACCTGCGAGAACGTGTAGTGCTTCTCGCGCATCTTCCGGTAGACGGAGTAGATCGTCTTCTCGCGCCCGGTGACTGTCGCGGCGATGTTGGCGCGCGCGAATCCGTCGCGGATCACGTCGAGCAACCGGTTCATCACTTCGCGCCGGTTGCCGCGCGCGGTCTTGATCGCCTGGGCGAGGATCCGGTAGCGCAGCGCGTACAGGTGCTTGAACGACAGGTCCTGCAGCTCGAGGTAGAGCGCGTTCAGTCCCAGCCGATTGGCGATCGGCGCGTAGATGTCGAGCGTCTCGCGCGCGATGCGCTTGCGATGCGTGGGCGCCATCGCATCGAGCGTCCGCATGTTGTGCAGGCGGTCGGCGAGCTTGATCAGGATGACGCGGACGTCGCGCGCCATCGCGAGCAGCATCTTGCGGAAGCTCTCTGCCTGCGCGTCCTCGCGGCTCGCGAACTCGATCTGGTCCAGCTTCGAGAGCCCGTCGACCATCGCCGCGACCGGCCGGCCGAACTTCGACTCGATTTCGGAACGCAGGACCGGCGTGTCCTCCATCACGTCGTGGAGGAGTGCGGCCGCCAGGCCCTCGGCATCGAGGCGCCATTCCGACAGGATGCTCGCGACGGCGAGCGGGTGGGTGATGTACGGCTCGCCCGACTTCCGGAACTGGCCGCGGTGCGCGGACTCCGAGAACTCGAACGCGCGCTCGACCAGCGCGATGTCAGGCGTCGGCAGGTAGTGACCGAGGTGCCGGGTGAATTCGGCAATCTCCGACATGCCGCATCGCCCTGGGGGCGCTACAGGGTCACCGTGGGCGCCGTCTTGTGGAGCATTTCGATTCCCACCTTGCCTGCGGCGATCTCGCGCAACGCGATGACCGTCGGCTTGTCGCGGTCGGCGTCGAGCAGCGGCGCGGAGCCGGAGGTGATCTGGCGCGCGCGGTTGGTCGCGGAGAGCGTCAGCTCGAAGCGGTTGGGAATGCGGGCAAGACAGTCGTCGATGGTGATGCGGGCCATGGTCAGCTTTCGGAAGCGTGGGCTAGGAGTTCGGCGAGCGCCTTCGCGTGCCGCACCTGCTGCCGCGCAGTCGCGAGACGCGCGGCGCGTACGATGACGGACAGATCGTCGACGGCCCGTGCAAAGTCCTGATTCATAATAACATAATCGAACTCCCCGCAGTGGCGCATCTCTTCGCGGGCGGCCTCGAGACGCTTGGCGATCACGTCGGGAGGGTCCTGCGCCCGCTTGTAGAGCCGATCGCGCAGCGCTTCCAGCGACGGCGGGAGTACGAAAATGTGCACCGAGTCCCGGATCAGCCTGCGGACTTGCGCTGCGCCCTGCCAATCGATTTCCAGCAGCACGTCCTGTCCCGCGGCGACCTGCGCTTTCAGCCATGTCGCGGATGTCGCGTACCAATTGCCGTGCACATGCGCATGCTCGAGGAACTCGCCGCGATCCCTGAGCGCCAGGAACGTGGGCACGTCGACGAAGTGGTAGTGCTGCCCGTCCTGTTCGCCGGGCCGCGGCGCACGCGTCGTGTACGAGACCGACAGCCGGATCCCCGGCTCACGCTCCAGCAGCGCGTTGACCATGCTGCTCTTGCCTCCGCCGGACGGCGCTGCGACGACGAACAGGCAGCCCGAGGCGCCGGGGCTCTGGGTGGTGATCGTCATGCGTTCATTCGAGGTTCTGCACCTGCTCGCGCATCTGCTCGATCGCGACCTTGAGCTCGAGCGACACCTGCGAGAGCTCGGCATCGACCGACTTGGAGCCGAGCGTGTTGGCTTCGCGATGCAGCTCCTGCGCGAGGAAATCGAGTCGCTTGCCGGCGCTGCCGCCCTGCGCCAGTACGCGCCGGAATTCGGCGACATGGGTCGAAAGCCTCGCGACTTCCTCGGCAATGTCGATCCGCGTCGCGAATAGCGCCAGCTCCTGCTTCAGCCGGTCTTCGTTGGGGTCGAGCCCGGCTTCCCTGAGCCTTGCGCCGAGCCTGTCGACGAAGGCCGCGTGGAGGACCGGGA
>DASYXO010000253.1:0-10697 GCA_035934825.1 Casimicrobiaceae bacterium | reverse complement strand
GGTCGCGACGAAATTGTTGAACGGATCGCCCTCGAGCTGCTTGATGCCGAGCGAGATGCGCTCGCGCTCGACGTCGATCGCCAGCACGACGGCTTCGACTTCCTGGCCCTTCTTGTAGTCGCGCACCGCCTGCTCCCCGGGATTCGCCCACGACAGGTCGGACAGGTGCACGAGGCCGTCGATGCCGCCGGGCAGGCCGACGAATACGCCGAAGTCGGTGATGGACTTGATCTGGCCCGACACCTTGTCGCCCTTCTTGTAGTTCATTGCGAACTCGTCCCAGGGATTGGCCATGCACTGCTTCATCCCCAGCGAGATGCGGCGGCGATCCTCGTCGATCTCGAGAATCATGACCTCGACCTCGTCGCCGAGCTGCACGACCTTGGTCGGATGGATGTTCTTGTTGGTCCAGTCCATCTCGGAGACGTGGACCAGGCCCTCGATGCCCGACTCGATCTCGACGAACGCGCCGTAGTCGGTGATGTTGGTGACCTTGCCGAACAGGCGCGTGCTCGGCGGATAGCGCCGCGACAGGCCGACCCACGGGTCGTCGCCGAGTTGCTTCAGCCCCAGCGAGACGCGGTTCTTCTCCTGGTCGAACTTCAGGACCTTGGCGGTTACCTCGTCGCCGACGGCCAGGACTTCCGAGGGGTGCTTGACCCGGCGCCAGGCGAGGTCGGTGATGTGCAGCAGGCCGTCGATGCCGCCCAGGTCGACGAACGCGCCGTAATCGGTGATGTTCTTGACGATGCCCTTGACCACCGCGCCCTCGGAAAGGGTCGACAGCAGCTTTTCGCGCTCCTCGCCCAGGCTCTCCTCGAGCACGGCGCGGCGCGAGACGACGACGTTGTTGCGCTTGCGGTCGAGCTTGATGACCTTGAAGTCGAGCTGCTTGTTCTCGTAGGGCGTCGTGTCCTTGACGGGACGGATATCGACCAGCGACCCAGGCAGGAACGCGCGGATGCCGTTGATCATGACGGTGAGGCCGCCCTTGACCTTGCTCGTGACGAGGCCCTGGACGACCGAGCCCTGCTCCATCGAGGCCTCGAGGTCGTGCCAGGCCTTGAGACGCTTGGCCTTGTCGCGCGACAGGCGGGTCTCGCCGTAGCCGTTCTCGAGGCTCTCGATCGCGACGGTGACGAAATCACCCGGCTTGACCTCGACCTCGCCGTTGTCGCCCTTGAATTCCTCGATCGGGATGAAGCTCTCCGACTTCAATCCGGCATTCACGACGACGATGTTGTAGTCGACGCGGATGACTTCGGCGGTGATCAGCTCGCCCTGGCGCATTTCCTGGCGCGCGAGCGACTCCTCGAACAGCGCGGCGAAGTTCTCGGCGCCTGTCGCTGCAGTGGAGGCTTGTTGGGTGGCAATAGCCATCTGGGTTGGTTCCTTTGTCGATAACGCCGCCTGCTGCGAGAACCCTTTATCTCGCCCGAGGCGGGTTGGTGGTTGGAAATCCGAATGCACGCGCCGGCTAGGGTACGCGCGGCATTCGGGTCGTTGCGTTGAATCGCCTTACGTTGCCATCTGCAGTTGTCACCTGCGCCCGCTGGCAGCACCGCGGTCGCGATAGAGCGCCAGGACTGCGTCGGTGACCGCGGCGACCGTCAGGTCGGTCGAATCCAGGACCACCGCGTCGGCGGCCGGCACCAGTGGTGCAGCCGCACGGGTCGTGTCACGGGCATCGCGTTCCCGGATGTCGCGCAAAAGGTCATCCATTTTAGCGGAGATTCCTTTTTCGATCAACTGCTTATGGCGGCGACTGGCCCTCGCCTCGGCGCTGGCCGTCAAGAACACCTTGAGCCCGGCGTCCGGGAACACCACCGTACCCATGTCACGCCCCTCGGCGACGAGCCCCGGCGGGGCTCGAAACGCCCGCTGCCGGGCCAGAAGCGCGAAACGCACCGGGGCGTGGACGGCCACCCGCGACGCCAGCGCCGAGACCGCCTCGCTGCGCAGTGCCTCACTGACGTCCGACCCCTGCAGGCCGATGCGCCCGCCGTCGGATTCCGGCGCGAGCGTCGACGCGATCCGCGCGAGCTGCGGCACGTCGTCCGCGGCGACGTTGCGCTCCAGCGCCTGCAGCGCGACCAACCGGTACAGCGATCCACTGTCCAGGTAGCGATAGCCCAGCGCCTGGGCCACCCGAAGGGCAACGGTGCCCTTCCCCGACGCCGCCGGCCCGTCGATCGCGATCACCATCGGCAGGCTCTCCGTGCTCATCGACGGCGCCCGCGCGCGTCCCAGGATCGGGTCTTTGGCCCGGACGCGCAGGCTATCCCGGCGAACTGGTCGAAGAATCCGGGAAAGGTCTTGCGCACGCAGGCCGGGTCGTTGATCGTCACCCCGGCGCCTCCGAAAGCCGCGAGCGCGAAGCACATGGCCATCCGGTGATCGTCGTAGGTGTCGATGGCCGCGTGGCGGAAGGACGCGAGCGGCGCGACTTCGAGCCAGTCGCCACCGGTGGCGACTCGGGCCCCGAGCTTCGCGAGCTCCGTCGCCATCGCCGCGATGCGATCCGTCTCCTTGACGCGCCAGCTCCCGATATTGACCAGGCGCATCGCCGCGCGCCCGAACAGCGCGACGATGGCCAGCGTCATCGCCGCATCGGGGATCGCGAGGCAATCGACGATCCCCCCTTCGAGCGGGCGGCCCCGCCGCGCTTCGATCCAGTCGTCGCCGTAACGGATGTCGGCGCCCTGGCGCTGCAGCACGTCGGCGAACGCGACGTCGCCCTGGATCGAGTTGCGGCCCACACCGGTGACGCGCACCGGTCCGCCGCCGATGACGCCGGCGGCGAGGAAGTAGGATGCCGATGAGGCGTCGCCTTCGACGTGCAGGGTCCCGGGGCTGGCGTAGCAGGCTCCCGCCTCGATGCGGAACAGCGAGGCGCCTTGCGTCGCCACGGCGACGCCGAAGCGCTGCATCAGGCGCGTCGTGATCTCGACGTACGGGCGCGATACCAGCGGCGTCACGACCTCGACCGTCGTCGCCACCTCGGCCGCCCTGCGCGCCACGGGCAGCGCGAGCAACAGCGCCGACACGAACTGGCTCGACACGTCGCCCCGGATCGAAATGCGGCCGCCCGCGCAACCCCCCGAGGCCCCGATCGCGAGCGGCGGAAACCCCGCATTGCCGAGGTAGCGCAGATCGCAGCCCAGGCGGCGCAATGCGTCGACCAGGTCGCCGATCGGGCGCTCGCGCATCCTGGGAACGCCATCGATCGTGTAATCGCCCCCCTGCATCGCGAGGACGGCGGTCAGTGGCCGTACCGCGGTTCCGGCATTGCCGAGGAAGAGCGCCGCGCTGCGCTTCGGAAACCGCGGACCGACGCCGTCGATTTTGCAGTGGCCGTGGGCACGGTCGTGGTCGAGGTGCACCCCTAGCGAGCGCAGCGCCTCGATCATCCGCTCGGTGTCGTCGGCGTCGAGCAGTCCCGACAGACGTGTCGTCCCCGTCGCCAGCGCGGCGAGCAGCAGCGTGCGATTCGAGATGCTCTTGGAGCCGGGCAATGCGACGCTGCCGCGCGCCTGCGCGACGGGCGCCAGCGTGAGCGTCGCAGGATCGGACCCGGTCATCGATCGGCCGGTCCGGCCGGCAGGCACTTCACGGCGCGCCGTCGGCGGGCTCGACGGCACCGATGCCAGAAGCCCCCCAGCGCTTGCGCGCTTCCGTGGCCTTGGCGATCAGTGCCTCGACGGCAGTGGCGTCGCGATGCTCGATCGACAGCGCAAGGGCGTCGAGTGCATCGCGGTACGCGGCGATCTCGATCAGCACGGCGTCGCGATTGGCGAGTGCGATGTCGCGCCACATCTCGGGCGAACTCGCGGCGATTCGGGTGAAATCGCGGAAGCCGCCACCGGCATTGCCCAGGTATTCGGCGCCGTCCGGGCGCGACACGAGCTCGGCCATGAGCAGGAACGCGAGCAGGTGGGGAAGATGCGAAACGGCGGCGAGAATCCGGTCGTGTCGCTCGGGATCGAGCCGCGATACGCGCGCGCCGCAGGCAGTCCAGAACTCCTCGGCGCGCGCGAGCGCCGCCGGCGCGGTCTCTGGCAACGGCGTCAGGATGACCTGGCGTCCGACATAGAGCGTCGCTTCGGCCGCCTCGGCACCCGAGCGCTCGCTACCGGTAATCGGGTGGCCAGGCACGAATCGGGGCAGGCTGCGCCCCAGCGTCGCGCGCGCGACGCGGACGACATCCTGCTTGGTGCTGCCCGCGTCGGTGACCACCGTTCCGGCCTCGAGCACTGGCGCAAGCGAGGCGAGCACGGACGGGTACTGCGCGACAGGAGTCGCGATCAGGACGATGTCCGCACCCGCCACTTCGCGCGTCCAATCCTGGTCCAGGGTCAGTGCCTTGTCGATCGCGCGACGCGCCAGTGCGCGGTCGAGATTCGCGCGCGAGCGTCCGACGCCGATGACCTCCGCGACCACGCCGGCCGAGCGCAGCGCGAGCGCGCAGGACGCCCCCATCAGCCCTACGCCGACGACGACGAGCTTAGCGATTCGCACCGGACGCAACATCGGCGGCGACGTCGAGTGTTCGCGCGAGCGCGGCCAGGAAGCGCTCGTTCTCGTGGGGCAGGCCGACGGTGATCCGCAGCCACTCGGGAAGGCCGTAATTGGCGACCGGGCGCACGATGACGCCCTGCGCCAGCAGCTTTTGGTAGACGCGCGACGCGTCGCCGACCTGCACCAGCACGAAGTTCCCGTGCGACGGAAGCCAGCGCAGCCGGTGACGGGCGAACCCGGCCTCGAGCACGCGCATGCCGTCGCGATTGAGCCGCCGGCTCTCGTCGACGTAGGCCGTGTCCTCGAGCGCGGCGAGCGCCGCCACCTGCGCCAGCGAGTTGACGTTGAAGGGCTGGCGGACACGGTTCAACAGGTCGGCCACCGACGCGTCCATCACGCCGAAACCGATGCGGAGCCCGGCGAGGCCGTGGGCCTTGGAGAATGTCCGCGACACGATCAGGTGCGGAGACCGTGCGACCCAGTCGACGGCATCGGACTGGTCGGAAGGCTCGAGGAACTCGTTGTAGGCCTCGTCGAGGACGACCAGGACGTCGCGCGGGATCGCATCGACGAAGGCCTCGACGGTGGCGCGCGCGAGCCAGGTTCCCGTTGGATTGTTCGGATTGGCGACGAACACGACCCGCGTGCGCGGCGTGATCGCGGCGCGCATTGCATCCAGGTCGTGTCCGTAGTCCTTTGCCGGAACCTCGGTCCCGATCGCGCCGCGCGCCCGCGTCGCCAGCGGATAGACGATGAAGGCATGCTGCGACCACACCGCGTGATCGCCGGGGCGCAGGAACGCCTGCGTGACCAGTTCCAGCACGTCGTTGCTGCCGTTGCCCAGCACGATCGAGTCGGGGCTGTGCCCGAGCCGGGCCGCCAGCGCGTGCTTGAGCCCATGGCCGTTGCCGTCTGGATAGCGGTTGAGGTCGCGCGAGGCAGCGGCGATCGCCTCGCGCACGCGCGGGCCCGGGCCGCGTGGATTCTCGTTCGACGCGAGCTTCACGATGGTCGCGGGATCGAGGTTCATCTCGCGCGCGAGCTCCTCGATCGGCTTGCCACCGACGTACGGCGCGATGCTGCGCACGTATCCTGGCGCATGCGCGGGCGCGTTGGCAGGTGTCATCGTGTCGCTCAGCTAAGGGCCGCCGGGTAGGACCCGAGCAGCTTCAGGAACGGCGCCGTCGCGGCGAGCTCGCGCAGGGCAGCGGCGACCGGGGCCTCGTCGCGGTGGCCGGAGAGGTCGACGAAGAACAGGTACTCCCACAGCCCCGTGCGCGCCGGCCGCGATTCGAAACGCGTCATCGACACGCCGTTCCTGGCGAAGGGCTCCAGCAGGGCGTGCACGGCGCCCGGGCGATTGGGCGCCGACATCACCAGCGAGGTCTTGTCGCTGCCGGAGGGTGCGACCGCCTGCCGTCCGAGCACCCAGAAACGGGTGGTGTTGTTGGGCTCGTCCTCGATGTGCGCGGCGAGGACGCCGAGGCCATAGATCGACGCTGCGATCTCGCCGGCGATGGCGCCCGCGCCGTCCTCCAGGGCCGCGCGGCGTGCCGCCTCGGCGTTGCTCGACACCGGGACACGCTCCGCGCCGGGGAGATGGCGCGAAAGCCATTGGGCGCACTGCGCGAGCGACTGCGCGTGCGAGTAGACCCTGACCACTGCGTCGAGCGCAGACCCATTCGACAGGAGGTTCTGCTGCACCCGCAGCTTGATTTCGCCGCAGATCGAGAGCTCGGTCATGCACATCAGGTCGAGCGTGCGCCCGACCGCACCCTCGGTAGAATTCTCGACCGGGACGACCGCGTAGTCGGCCTGCCCGCCTTCGCCGGCGCGAAAGATCTCGTCGATCGTGGCGCAGGGAACCGCGTCGACGAACTGGCCGAACTGACGCGCGACGGCGGCGTGGCTGAAGGTCCCCGCGGGGCCGAGGTAGGCGATGCGCAGCGTCTGCTCGAGCGCGAGGCACGCCGACATCACCTCGCGGAACACGCCGGTGACTGCATCGTTGGACAGCGGTCCGGTGTTGCGTGCGGCGAGGCGCGCAAGCACCTG
Organism: Casimicrobiaceae bacterium; assembly: GCA_035934825.1. Classification (GTDB taxonomy): domain Bacteria; phylum Pseudomonadota; class Gammaproteobacteria; order Burkholderiales; family Casimicrobiaceae; genus VBCG01. The sequence continues at coordinate 4,124 of DASYXO010000253.1, read as the reverse complement.
TGCTTCGCGTTCGGGGCGGTAGGCCGGGCCGCCGCTGCCCGCCTTCAGGGCGCCAATCGCCTTCGCGTGCGCGGCCCGCTCGTTCAGGCGCTCGAGCATACCGCGATCGAGCGCGTCGATGGCATCACGGTGGACGCGCAGCTTCGACTCGATGTCGTCGATGCGAGATCTCCCCGGATTGCGCTCAGCCATGTTGCCGCTCGAATTCGCCCATCCAATCGACGAGCGCCAGTACGCCCGCCAATGGCATCGCGTTGTAGATCGACGCGCGCATGCCCCCCACCGCGCGGTGTCCCCTGAGCTGGACAAGATTGCGCTGCGCGGCACCGGCGAGAAATGGCTCGGTCAGTCGATCGTCGGGGAGGAAGAAGGGCACGTTCATTCGCGAGCGGTCGGAACTGCGCACGGGGTTGCGATAGAAGCCGCTGCGGTCGATCTGGGCGTAGAGTGCGTCGGCCTTCGCGATGTTGGCACGTTCGATCGCAGCAAGTCCACCCTGGGCGAGCAGCCATTCGAAGGTCAGGCCCGCCAGGTAGATACCGAACGTCGCCGGCGTGTTGTGCATCGATCCGGCCTTCGCCTGCACCGCGTAGTCGAACACCGACGGGCACTCGCGGCGCGCGCGCCCGAGCAGGTCCTCGCGTACGATGACCAGCGTGAGGCCCGCGGGGCCGATGTTCTTCTGGGCGCCGGCGTAGATGACACCGAAGCGCGAGACGTCGAGCGGTCGCGACAGCAGGTGCGACGACGCGTCGGCGACGAGCGGCGTCGAGCCGGCATCGGGAATCCAGAACCACTCGACGCCGCCGATGGTCTCGTTGGTCGTCACGTGGACATAGCTCGCCGCGGGCGAGGACCGCCAGTCGGCCTGCGCCGGGACGTAGGTGTATTGCGCATCCGCCGAGGACGCCGCGACATTGACCTCGCCGTACTTGCGTGCTTCGGCGATCGACCTCTGCGCCCAATGGCCGGTGTCTACATAATCGGCGACGCCACCCGCCGGCAGCAGGTTGAGCGGCACGATCGCGTTCTGCGCCATCGCGCCGCCCTGCAGGAACAGCAGCTTGTAGCTGGCGGGAACCGCGAGTAGCGTCCGCAGGTCGGCTTCGGCCTTTTGCGCGATCGCCGTGAAATCCGCGCCGCGATGGCTCATCTCCATCACCGACATGCCGCGGCCGTGCCAGTCGATGAGCTCCGCCTGCGCACGCTGCAGCACGGGCTCCGGCATCGCGGCGGGACCTGCGCTGAAATTCCAGACGCGCCGCGTCATCGCCGTGATGCGCCTCCTCTCGCTCGCGGGAGCGGATTAGGGCGAGGGCCATCCGGCACCATCGTCACTCGACGTCCTCGTCGTCGCGCTCGGCGATCGGCTCGAGCCCCGCGAGCTTCTCGCCATCCCCGAGGTTGATCAAGGTCACGCCCTGAGTCGAGCGCCCCATCTCGCGGATCGACTTGACGCTGGTCCGGATCAGTACTCCGCCGGTCGAGATCAGCATCACCTCGTCGTCGCGGCGGACCAGCACGGCGCCGACGACCTGCCCGTTTCGGCCCGACTGCTGGATCGCGATCATTCCCTTGGTGCCGCGGCCGTGACGCGTGTACTCGACGATCGGCGTGCGCTTGCCGTAGCCGTTCTCGGTCGCCGTCAGCACCGACTGCGTTTCGTCCTCGGCTACCAGCATCGCGATGACCTTCTGGCCCTTGCCGACCATCATGCCGCGCACGCCGTGTGCGTTGCGTCCCATCGGGCGCACGTCGTTCTCGTCGAAGCGTACGGCCTTGCCGCCCGAGCTGAACAGCATCACGTCGTGCTGGCCGTCGGTCAGCGCAACGCCGATAAGCCGGTCGCCGTCGCTGAGGTCGACGGCGATGATGCCCGCCGGCCGCGGCCTCGAAAAATCGGTGAGTGGCGTCTTCTTGACGGTGCCCATCGCGGTGGCCATGAACACGTAGCGTCCCTCGGCGAACTCCTTGACGGGCAGGATCGCGGTGATCTTCTCGGCGTCGACGAGGGGCACGAGGTTGACGATCGGCTTGCCGCGCGAGGCGCGCTGTCCGCGCGGCACGTTGTAGACCTTGAGCCAGTAAACGCGGCCGCGATTCGAGAAGCACAGGATGAAGTGGTGGGTGTTGGCGATGAACATCTGGTCGACGAAGTCGTCTTCCTTGGTCGCGGTCGCCTGCTTGCCGCGTCCGCCGCGTCGCTGCGCGCGATATTCGCCCACCGGCTGCGCCTTCATGTAACCGCCGTGCGAAAGCGTCACCACCATGTCCTCGGGGGCGATCAGGTCCTCCAGCGAGAGGTCGACGCTCTGCGCAACGATCTCGCTGCGGCGATTGTCGCCGAACTGGTCGCGTATGCCCGTGAGCTCGTCACGGATGATCCTCGTCACCCGCTCCGGCTTGGCAAGGATGTCGAGCAAGTCCACGATAAGCGCCATCACCTCGCGATAGTCGCCGGTGATCTTGTCTTGCTCGAGTCCGGTCAGCCGCTGCAGGCGCAGTTCCAGGATCGCCTGCGCCTGGACATCGGAAAGCCGGTAACCACCGCCCTTCGCCTGCCAGCCGAAGTCGACGGCGAGCCCCTCGGGACGCGCCGCATCGGCCGCCGCGCGCTTCAGCATGTCCTCGACCAGGGACGAGCGCCAGGTCTTCCCCATCAGCGCGGCTTTCGCCTCGGCGGGCGTGGACGAGGCCTTTATCAGCGCGATGATCTCGTCGACGTTCGACAGCGCGACCGCGAGGCCCTCCAGCACATGGCCACGCTCGCGCGCCTTGCGCAGCTCGAACTGCGTGCGGCGGACGACGACTTCGCGGCGATGGATGATGAAATGCTCGAGGAACTGCTTGAGGTCGAGCAGCCGCGGCTGGCCGTCCACCAGCGCGACCATGTTCATGCCGAAGCTGTCCTGCAGCTGGGTCAGCTTGAACAGGTTGTTCTGGACGATCTCCGGAACCTCGCCGCGCTTCAGCTCGATCACGACGCGCATGCCCGACTTGTCGGATTCGTCGCGCAGGTCCGAGATGCCTTCGAGCTTCTTCTCGCGCACCAGCTCGCCGATGCGCACGAGCAGATTCGCCTTGTTGACCTGGTAGGGGATCTCGTCGACGATGATTGCCTGGCGGCTACCCTTCTCGAGGTCCTCGATGTGGGTGCGCGCGCGGATCACGACTCGTCCGCGACCGGTGCGATAGCCTTCGCGGACACCCTCCAGTCCGTAGATGATCCCGGCGGTCGGAAAATCGGGCGCGGGGATGATCTCCATCAACTCGTCGATCGACAGCGTGGGATCCGCGAGCAGCGCGAGACAGCCGCTGATCGTCTCGGTCAGGTTGTGCGGCGGGATGTTGGTCGCCATGCCGACGGCGATGCCCGACGAGCCGTTGACCAGCAGGTTCGGCAATCGCGACGGCAGGACCGCAGGCTCCTGCTCCTTGCCGTCGTAGTTCGCGACGAAATCGACGGTCTCCTTGTCGATGTCGGCGGTGAGCTCGTTGGCGATCTTCTCCAGTCGGCACTCGGTGTAGCGCATCGCCGCGGCGTTGTCGCCATCGACCGAGCCGAAATTGCCCTGCCCATCGATCAGCGGGTAGCGCAACGAAAAATCCTGGGCCATCCGAACCAGCGTGTCGTAGATGGCCATGTCGCCGTGGGGGTGATATTTCCCCATGACGTCGCCGACCACGCGCGCGCACTTCACGTACGGACGATTGAAGACGATGTTGGCCTCGTGCATCGCATACAGGACGCGCCGGTGGACGGGCTTGAGTCCGTCGCGGACGTCCGGCAGCGCCCGCCCCACGATTACGCTCATCGCATAATCGAGGTAGGAATGCCGCATTTCGGCTTCGAGGCTTACCGGAAGGGTTTCTTTGGCAAACTGCTCCATGGATGCGGCCGATTCCTTGGGAACGGGGTTGAGCGGATAGAAAGTCCGGGAAACTTTGTCCTAGATGAGAGTTTCGTTGCCTGGCGGCGCGCCGCCCGCAATCGCCGTGCGACGGGAAACGGCCGAAAACCATCCGGAGGTCCTTGAAAACGCGTAATTTTACCATGCCGTTGTATCGCCGCGACAGTCGAATCAACCTGCCGATGGAACGCGGGCATTTCTTTGCTGCATACC
>DASYXO010000241.1:0-18672 GCA_035934825.1 Casimicrobiaceae bacterium | reverse complement strand
GGCGTGTCGCCGTTGCCGAAATTGTCGTTGACGTTGCTCGCGAAGTTGACCGATCGATACTGCCGTGCATAGGCATTGCCGCCGACGAGCAGGTCGTCCCAAAGAAAGCGGCTGCCCTTGGCGGCAACGAACGCCAGCTTGTTGTCGTTCTCGTCCGGATAGGTGTAGGGCTGCCGCGGCGAGTCGAGGAACGACTGCGGCAGGGTCTGCGTGCCCTGCAGCCGGTTGTCGGCCAACGTGACGCTCACGTCGAGGTCAAAGCGATCGTCCTGGTAGCCGACCTTGCCGAAGAACTGCCGCAAATGCGACGGGTTGTGCTCGGCCCAGCCACCGTCGTCCTCGAAGTGGCCGGTGGCGAAGCCATCGAGGCGGCCGCGCGCGCCGCCAGCCTGGAACTCCGCTTCGCGCGCGCGCCAGGATCCTGCCGAAAACTCAGCCGACGCGCCCGGATACTGGGCGCCGCTTTTCGTGTAGATCGCCAGCGCGCCCCCCAGCGTGTTGAGACCGTACGCCGGCATGGATCCCGGCAACAGCTGGACGCTCGATATGGCCGAACGCGGCAAGAGGTCCCAGTTCACGACGTCGCCAAAAGCTTCATTGATACGCACGCCGTCCTGGAACACCGACAGACCCTGCGGCGTGCCGAGCAGCGGAGACGCCGTCAGGCCGCGGAAATCGAGCGACTGCTGGAAGCGGTTGCCCTGGCCCGAGCCCACGCCGACACTGCCCGCGTTCTGGCCGAGGAACTGGGTGAGCGACAGGCTTTGCATGCGCCCGATGTCACCGGCGTCGAAGACCTGGACGTTGGCCGGGACGTCGCGCAGCGGGACGCCGAGGCCGGGCAGGGGCGTCGTCCCCACCACCTGCACCGTCGGCAGCTCGAACGCTTCGGCCGCGTTGTCCGCGTGCGCGGACGGCGGAATGCCCAGGCTCGCCGCGGTGGCGAACAGCAGCGCATCTGCGCGATCCGTTGTGCGCGTGGTCCGGGAGCGTCGCATTCGATGGCGTATCGATTGGGCACGCGCATCGTGGCTGCGCGCGCTGGTCATTTCGGGAGCGAATCCGTATGCTAGCCAACTTTCCATTCCGATCATTGGTCCCACGCAACCTCGAATGACCCGGCCGACGCACGGCGATTCGCGGCCCGCAGGGCCGCGACGCTGGTTGCTGCCCGCGGTGGCCTACGCCGTCGCCTGTGTCGTCGCAACTGCCGCCCGCGCACAGCAGGCAAGCGACGAGCCGGCCGCGCTGGGCTCGGTCACCGTGACGGCCACACGGCACGCCGAGCGGATATTCGATGTTCCGGCGTCGGTCGATTCGATCGACGCCGCAGCAATTCGCGACGGCCAGGCGCAGGTGAACCTGTCGGAATCGCTGGTGCGCGTACCCGGCATCTTCGCGGCGAACCGGCAGAACTACGCACAGGACCTGCAGGTCAGTTCGCGGGGTTTCGGCGCGCGCGCCGCGTTCGGCGTTCGCGGCGTGCGGCTCTACCAGGACGGCATCCCGGTGACGATGCCGGACGGCCAGGGGCAGACGGGAAGCTTCAGCCTGCTGTCGGCGCAGAGGATCGAGGTGCTGCGCGGTCCGTTCTCGGCGCTTTACGGCAACGCGTCCGGCGGGGTGATCTCGGTGTTCACCGAGGACCCGCCTGCCGAGCCTCTGGCGACGATCACCGGCGGCGTGGGCAGCTACGGCACGTGGACGCTGGGGGCCAAGGCCGCGGGAACCGCGGGGCACGTCGGCTACGTCGTCGCAGCCAGCGAATTCCGCACCGACGGCTTTCGCGATCACTCGCGGGCGCGCCGCGACCTGACCAACGCGAAGCTCGCCTTCGACCTCGCGCCCTCGACCCACGTCACGCTGATCGGCAATTCCCAATATCAGCCCGAAACTCAGGATCCACTGGGCCTGACCCGTGCGCAGTGGAGCGCGAATCCCCGCGGCGTCGACCCGACGGCGATCCAGTACGACACGCGCAAGACGATCAACCAGGTGCAGGGCGGCGCCGCCGTCGATCAACGCTTCAGCGATGCGCTGCGATTGCATGTCGACGCTTACGGCGGAAGGCGCCTGATCCGGCAGTACCTCGCCTTTTCCGGGGGTTTCGCGGCGTCGTCGGGCGGCGTACCCGATGTCGACCGCGCTTACGGCGGGATCGGCGGACGGTTGGTGTGGCACGGCCATGCGCTGGCGCGCCCGCTCACACTGACGATCGGCGGAGATGCGGACCGTCAGCACGAACTGAGGACGGGGTACATCAACAACAACGGCCTGATGGGCGGCCTGCGCCGTAACGAGGACGACACCGTCACCAGCCACGATTTCTATGCGCAGGCCGAGTGGGAATTCGCCACGCGCTGGTCAGGCACCGCCGGCGTGCGCACGAGCAGCGTGCGCTACAAGTCAATCGACCACTACGTCGCGCCCGGCAACCCCGACGACAGCGGCGGCCAGAGCTTCGAAGACACGAGCCCTGTGCTGGGCCTGGTGCTGCACGTGACCGACGATGTCAACGTCTATGCGAGCTACGGCGAGGGTTTCGAGACCCCGACGTTCGTCGAGCTTGCGTACCGCGACGGTGCGACCGGCCTCAACTTCGCGCTGCGCCCGTCGCGCAGCCGCGCTACCGAGGCGGGGGTCAAGGTCCTCCTGCCCGGGCGGCAGCACCTCAATCTCGCGGTGTACCACGTCGATTCGCGCAATGAGATCGTCGTCGACCAGTCGACCGGGGGCCGCACCACCTACAAGAACGCGGGCGCCACGCGCAGGGACGGCGCCGAAGTCATGTGGGATGCGCCCTTCGATCACGGCCTGCACGCGCATGTCGCGCTGACCTGGTTGCGCGCCGGATTCGTCGACGCGTTCGAGAGCGGGTCGCCGCCGGCGCTCGTCGCGTCCGGCGCGCGCCTGCCCGGCGTGCCGTCGAAGGAGGCCTATGGCGAGCTCGGGTGGGCGCCCGGGGGAAGGACAGGATTCGGCAGTGCGCTCGAGGCGCAGTACGTCGACAAGCTCTACGTGAACGACCGCAACAGCGATGCTGCGCCCGCGTACGCGGTGATGAACGCGCGCGCCGGATACACGTGGACGGCGGGGACCGCAACGTGGAGCGCGTTTGCGCGCGTCAACAACCTCTTCGACCGCAACTACGCGGGCTCGGTCATCGTCGGTGACAGCAACGCGCGCTATTTCGAGCCTGCGCCTGGCCGCAACTGGTTCCTAGGGGCGAGCGTTCGCCTGCGCCTGTAGCGGCGCCGCGTCAATTCCCGGGTTTCGCCGCCTGCAGGACGGCGACCGTCTGCGCGTGCTTGAACTCGCTCGCCATCTCGAGCGCCGTCTTGCCGCGGTTGTCGACCAGTTCCTTGCGCGCACCCGCATCGAGCAGTGCGCGCACGGTATCGGTCTGGCCGTAGCCTGCGGCCCACATCAGGGCCGTCAGGTTGTTGGCGTAGACCGCGTTAGGGTCGACGCCGCGGGCGAGCAGCAGCGTGACGATGTCGGTGTGCCCCTCGCCGGCCGCATAGGTCATCGCGTTCTTGCCGACACGATCGACAGGCGACGTCACGGCTCCCTTGTCGAGGAGCTTGCGCACGAAATCGGCGTTGCCTGCGTACGCCGCAGCCATCAGCGGGGTCACGCCATTGATCGCGGCCTCGTTGACGTCCGCGCCCTTGTCGAGCAGCGCCTGCGCCAGGTCGAAGCGCTTCTTCTTGAGGACGGCGAGCAGCGGAGTCTCGCCCAGGCGATTGCGGAAATCGACCGAAGCCCCGTCGTGCAGAGCGCGGTCGATCGCAATCGCATCGCCATGCCGCACCGCAGCGAGCAGGCGGAGGTTCGTCGAGAAAGTGTCGTCCTGGGCGCGGGCGATCCCGATCGATCCGGCGACCAGGACGGCTGCCGCCAGCGCCGCGAGCGTCGACGCTGCGCCGCCGTGCGCGCGCCGCTGCGGGCGGGGGCACCGTCGCGTCGCGAATGCCGCGATCCGGATCCAGGTTCGGTGTTCCATGGGGTCCTCCACGATCGAGATACGCGGCTTGATGCGCTGCACAATCCCCGTCGATTGCACGCCGCGAGGAAACGCACTATAAACCAAGTTCGAATGACAAACTGTATCGCACAGCTCCGGAAGCGATTCGGAAGTCCCCCGAAACACGCAGTCCCGAAGCGGACCCCAGGTGAGGAGACAACAATGTTCGATCGCAGGACGATACTGATGGCCGCCGTAGCAGCCGGCCTCGCGATGTCGTCGCAGGCAGGTGCGCAGGAAGTTGGAATGAGCTCGACCACGACCGCCGAGCCGATGGCATCGAGCCTCGTGCCGGTCACCGAAGCGATGCTGCGAGGGGCGGGCGCGGATGCCAAGAATTGGCTGCATTCCAACGGCAGCTACGCGCAGACGCGCTACTACCCGGGCACGCAGATCAACGCCAGAAACGTCGGCAAGCTCAAGCCGGCGTTCGTGTTCCAGACCGACATGCTGGAATCGATGGAGACAGCGCCGATCGTGGTCGACGGCGTGATGTTCCTGACGACCTCCTACAACCACGTGTTCGCGATCAACGCGGTCACCGGAGAGGAATACTGGGAATACAAGCACAAGATGGGGCCGATCACGACGTACTGCTGCGGCCCGAACAATCGCGGGGTCGCGATCGCAGGCGGTCGCGTGTTCATGGGCACGCTCGACGCGAAGCTCGTCGCGCTCGACGCCAAGACCGGCAAGGTGGACTGGGAAACGCAGATCGCCGATCCCGACAAGGGCTACTCGGAGACGATGGCGCCAGTCGCCGTCGACGGCAAGGTGCTGATCGGGACCAACGGCGGCGAGTACGGCATCCGCGGCTTCGTCAAGGCCTACGACCAGAACGACGGCAAGCTGCTGTGGACGTTCAATACGATTCCTGACAAGGGGCAGGAAGGCGTGTGGGCGACCAAGGATGCGACCGGCCGCGACATGCATCGCGACATCGATGCGGAGAAGGCTGCGCTCGCCAAGGACGGCTCGTTCTACCAGACGCTGGGTGGCGGCGTGTGGATGGCGCCGGCGGTGGACTTGAAGGCGCGCACCGTCTACTTCGTCGCGGGCAATCCGTCGCCCGATCTCTACGGCGCGATCCGTCCCGGCGACAACCTGTACACCGATTCGATGGTCGCGGTCGACTTGGATCACGGTACCTACAAGTGGCACTACCAGTACATTTCGCACGATGTCTGGGACCTCGACGCGGTGAGCCCGGTGATCCTGACCGAGGCGAAGGGGGCGAACGGCAAGATGGTCGAGGTCGCGATCCACGGCGGCAAGACCGGGCACGTGTACGTCAACGACCGCGCCACCGGGAAGCTGATCCGCTACTCCGAGGCGATGATTCCGCAAGAGAACATGTGGACGTTGCCGACGGCGCAAGGCGCGAGGATGCTGCCCGGTGCGAACGGCGGCGTCGAATGGTCGCCGATGGCGGTCAATCCGAAGCTGCGCATGGTGTATGCCGCCAACCTGCACCAGCCGATGACCTACCAGGTCGAGGCTGCCGCTTATCCGGGAGGCAGCAAGCTGTGGCTGGGCGGGGCATTCAAAACCATCGCATCAGAAAAGCAGTGGGGCCGGCTGGTGGCCGTCAACCTCGACAGCGGCAAGATCGCCTGGGGCGTCAAGACGCCGCAGCCGCTGATCGGCGGGGTGCTCGCGACGGCTGGGGATCTCGTGTTCAATGGCGAAGGCAACGGCTGGTTCAAGGCCTACGACGCACGCAGCGGCAAGGAGCTCTGGAAATACAGCTGCGGTGCGGGCGTGAACGCGCCGGCGGTGTCGTACATGGTGAACGGCAAGCAGTATGTCGCCGTCGCCGCCGGCGGCAACAACCAGATCGATTTCAAGCGCGGCAATAGCGTGTTCGTGTTCGCATTGCCGTAGAATCCGGCTCGGCCTTTGCAGGGCCACCCCGGAACCGGGGTGGCCCTTGGTTTGTCCATGCTTCAACGATGGGTTCCCGCATTTTCCCCGCTGTAGAATTGACGACGCTGCTCGCGCTGTCGGCGCTCGCGGCCCCGGTTCCAGCCCAGCCCGCTCCGGTGGGCACGCCACCGGAAAAAGCGCAGATCTGCGCCGCCTGCCACACGATCACCGGAAACTCGACCAACCCTGCGTATCCGATTATCGCCGGCCAGAACTTTCGCTACCTGTACCTCGAGCTGCAGGATTTCAAGGCGGGCCGGCGCCACGACCCGTCGAAGGACGCAATCGTCGCGACCTTGTCGAATGACGACATCCTGGCGCTGGCCCAGTGGTTTTCCAGGCAGACGCCGGCGCCGACGGGCTTCACGCCCGATCCCGTCAAGGTCGCCGCCGGCAGGAAGAAGGCCGACGAAGTGCTGTGCGCGATGTGCCACCACGGAGGCTTCACTGGACAGAACGAAATCCCGCGCGTGGCCGGCCAGCATTACGCATACGTCAAGAAACAGCTCGAGGATTTCAGGGCCAAGCGCCGCACCAACGATGCCGGCAACATGACGAGCGTGGCGAGCACGCTGACCGACGCCGACATCGACAACCTCGCGCAGTACGTAGCGAACCTCAATTGAGGCGGCGACCGAGCATGCACACCCTGGCGGCGACTCGGCGTTCGCAGGACGAGAAAGGCGATGCCCACTGATCCCCCCGCCGGAGAGCTTTCTCCGGAAATCGCCCGGTTGGTCGCCGAGCTCGAGCAGGCGGAAGCCTACGAGCAGCGGCTGCGCGCGTTGATCGCCGAAGTCCGCGATCGGCTTGCCGCGGGCAGCGTTACGACGGCCCTCTCGCTGCTCAACGCGGCCCTTAACGACATCGACAGCGCGACCGACGTCGTCACGCGGCAGCGTGGTCAGGCGTAGTCGCTCGCCCGGGTGCCGGCACGCGGGCGCAGGGAGCCTTGCGGGGAGATCGGATTCGCGCGGGAGGGTGGGCGCTGCCGAACGCCGTCCAGCGACGCAGCGGTCCCGGAACCTGCGAATCGTCTGGCGAGCTCGAGACCCGGGGGGGCGCGAAGCCCGAGCGCGCCGTCGCCCGTAAGCCCGACCAAGCATTGTCGGATCGCGATTGCATGGGTACCATGGCCGCGTCACCCGCAGTGATTGCCCGCGAACCGGGACCGCACCGACGCTGTCCCAGCGAAGCTGCGACGCGGGTCCGGGCGGCACCCACCATTCCGACGAGCCCTGCAGCATTCACGGGTCCCCCATTCAACCAGTCGAGGAGCAACCGCGCATGGGCATTCAGATTGCAATGACGGTCAACGGCAAGGCCGTCGACGCCAACGTCGATCCGCGCACGTTGCTGGTCGACTTCCTGCGCATCGATCTCGGACTCACCGGCACGCACGTCGGTTGTGACACTGCCCAGTGCGGCGCATGCACGGTGCACCTGAACGGCCGAGCGATCAAGGCCTGCAACGTGCTCGCGGTGCAGGCGCAGGGCGCTTCGATCGCTACCATCGAGGGTCTGTCTCCCGACGGCGTGCTGCATCCGATGCAGGCCGCGTTCAAGGATTGCCACGGGCTCCAATGCGGCTTCTGCACGCCCGGCATGGTGATGAGCGCGCTCGACCTGGTGGAGCGCCATCCCGGAGCCGACGAGGCGACCATCCGCGAGCAGCTCGAAGGCAACCTGTGCCGCTGCACCGGATATCACAACATCGTCAAGGCGGTGCAGCAGGGCGCTGCCGCCATGGCGAAATAGGAGGAGCAGGCGATGGGTGCGAACGAAACGCGAATCATCGGTCAATCGATCAGGCGCAAGGAAGACGCGCGGTTCCTGACCGGCGCCGGCGAATACACCGACGACGTCGCGCTGCCGAACCAGGCGCACGCGTATTTTCTGCGCTCGCCGCACGCACACGCGAAGATCAGGTCGATCGACACGTCGAAGGCGAAAGCCGCCCCGGGTGTGGTCGCTGTCTACACCGGCGCCGACCTCGAAGGCGTCAACGGGCTGCCTTGCGGCTGGCTGATCACCAGCGTCGATGGCACCCCGATGAAAGAGCCCCCGCATCCGGTGCTCGCCAAAGGCAAGGTCCGCTACGTCGGCGATCACGTGGCGCTGGTCGTCGCCGAGACGCGTAGCCAGGCCAAGGACGCCTCCGAGCTGATCGAGGTCGATTACGATGTCCTCCCGGCGGTGGTCAACCCGGTCGACGCGCTGAAGCCCGGCGCTCCGCAGATCCACGACGAGGCGCCGGGCAACAAGTGCTACACCTGGTCGATCGGCGACAAGGCCGCCGTCGACGCGGCGTTCGCCAAAGCGGCGCATGTCACGAAGCTCGACCTGGTCAACAACCGATTGATCCCGAATGCGATCGAGCCGCGCGCGGCCGTGGCCTCCTACAGCCGCGCCGACGAGTCCTACACGCTCTACGTCACCAGCCAGAACCCCCACGTCGAGCGCCTGCTGATGACGGCGTTCGTCCTCGGCCTTCCGGAGCACAAGGTGCGGGTGATCGCGCCCGACGTCGGGGGCGGCTTCGGATCCAAGATCTACCTGTACGCCGAGGAAACGGCGATGGTTTGGGCGTCCAGGCGCGTCAATCGGCCGATCAAGTGGGCAGCCGAGCGCAGCGAATCCTTCGTTTCCGATGCCCACGGGCGCGATCACGTGACGCACGCCGAACTGGCCCTCGACAAGGATGGCAAGTTCCTCGCGATGCGCGTCGGCACGACGGCGGCGATGGGCGCCTACTTGTCGACGTTCGCCTCCTGCATCCCGACGATCCTCTACGCGACGCTGCTCGCCGGGCAGTACACGACACCGGCGATCCATTGCGAGGTCACTGCCGTCTTTACCAACACGGCGCCGGTCGACGCCTACCGCGGCGCGGGGCGTCCCGAAGCGACCTACGTCGTCGAGCGGATCGTGCGCGAGGCCGGCGTCGAGTTGGGGATCGCCCAGGACGAGATCCGCCGGCGCAATTTCATCCGCAGCTTCCCCTACCAGACGCCGGTCGCGCTCAGCTACGACATCGGCGATTACGGTCAGACGCTGGCCGGCGCAAACGAGCTTGCCGACGTCAAGGGTTTCCCTGCCCGCAGGGCCGAGGCCGCCAACCGCGGCAAGCTGCGCGGGCTGGGCTATGCGTCGTACATCGAGGCCTGCGGACTCGCGCCGTCGAACGTCGCGGGGGCGCTGGGCGCACGCGCCGGATTGTTCGAGGCGGGCCAGGTCCGCGTCCACCCGACCGGCAGCGTGACGGTGTTCACCGGCTCGCACAGCCACGGGCAGGGACACGAGACGACGTTCGCGCAGATCGTCGCATCGAAGCTCGGCATTCCGATCGACAACGTCGACATCGTGCACGGCGACACGGGTCGCGTGCTGTTCGGCATGGGCACCTACGGCTCGCGCTCGCTCGCCGTCGGCGGCACGGCGATTGTCAAGGCACTCGACAAGGTCATCGCCAAGGGCAAGAAGATCGCGGCGCACCTGCTCGAGGCGGCCGAAGGCGACATCGAGTTCGAGGATGGCAAGTTCACCGTCGCCGGTACCGATCGCAGCAAGACCTTCGGCGAGATTGCGCTGACCGCCTATGTCCCGCACAACTACCCCCTCGACAAGCTCGAGCCGGGGCTCGACGAGACCGCGTTCTACGATCCGACGAACTTCACGTACCCGGCAGGCACGCATATCTGCGAAGTGGAGATCGATCCGGACACCGGCGTCGTCGGGATCGCCAGCTTCAGCGCCTGCGACGACTTCGGCAACATCATCAACCCGATGATCGTCGAGGGGCAGGTGCACGGTGGGCTCGCGCAGGGCATCGGACAGGCGCTGCTGGAGAGCTGCGTCTACGATGCGGAGAGCGGCCAGCTCCTGACCGGCAGCTACATGGACTACGCAATGCCGCGCGCCGACGACCTGCCGTCATTCAAGGTGTCCACGCGCGTCACCCCCTGCACCCACAACCCGCTGGGCGCGAAGGGTTGCGGCGAAGCCGGCGCCATCGGCTCACCCGCCGCACTGATGAATGCCGTGCTCGATGCGCTGGCGCCGCTGGGCGTGCGGCACCTCGACATGCCCGCATCTCCGCAACGCGTCTGGCATGCCATCCAATCCGCGACGGCCGGCGCCTGACCGCAGGCGAAGGAGCAGACCATGTACGAAGTCGAATACCAGCAAGCCAAGTCCGTCGCCGACGCGGCGGCGCTGATCGCCAGGACCGGCGGCAAGGCGCTGGCCGGCGGGCAGAGCCTGATCGCCGCGATGAAGCTGCGCCTCGCGCAGCCTGGAACGCTCGTCGACCTGTCGCGGATCGCAGAGTTGCAGGGCATCCGCAAGGACGGCGACGCACTCGTGATCGGAGCGATGACCCGCCACGCCGACGTCGCGGCCTCGGCGGAGGTCAGGCGTGCGATCCTGGCGCTCGCGTCGCTGGCCGAGGGCATCGGCGACCGGCAGGTGCGCAACATGGGCACGCTCGGCGGCGCGCTCGCCAACAACGATCCTGCCGCCGACTGGCCGGCCGCGGTCCTCGCGTTGAACGCGACGGTGGTCACCAACAAGCGCAGGCTCGCTGCCGGTGATTTCTTCCAGGGCATGTACGAGACGGCACTGGCCGCGGACGAGATCATCACTGCGGTTTCCTTCCCGTCACCGAGGAAGGCGGCCTACGCGAAGTTCCCGAATCCGGCCTCGCGCTTCGCGCTGGTTGGCGTGTTCGTCGCGCAGCTGGCCGACGGCAGCGGGCGCGTCGCGGTGACGGGCGCCGCGTCGGCCGTGTTCCGCGCGACCGGGATCGAGGCTGCGCTCGCGAAGAGCTTCACCGCCGACGCCGCGAAGGCGGTGAAGGTCGACGCCTCGGGGCTCAACGCCGACCTGCATGCATCCGCAGCCTACCGCGCGCACCTGGTGTCGGTCATGGCCTCGCGCGCCGTCGCAGCCTGCGGGTAAGGTCATCGCGGCGTGGAGGGCCGCGACGGGTCGGCTCCCGCGTGGCCGCGGCCGGACGTGCACCGTGGTTCCTGCGCGCGTCGGGAAGGTCGCGCGCGCGGGTGGCCTAGAATGTCGGTTTGCGCTTCGCAAGTCCTCTTTTCGTGGATAATCAACGCACGCCTGCCGCACTTCCCGCCACGGTCGACGCGGCCCTCGCGCTGCTCGGCCAGCACGACTACGTCGCGGATCGTCGGCTCGCGACCGCGGTGTTCCTCGCGCTCAAGCTCGGGCGTCCGCTGTTCCTCGAAGGCGAAGCCGGCGTGGGCAAGACCGAAGTCGCCAAGGTCCTCGCCGCGGGGCTGGGGAGACGCCTGGTGCGGCTGCAGTGCTACGAGGGGCTGGACAGCGCGGCTGCGGTCTACGAATGGAACTACCCGCGGCAGATGGTCGAGATCAGGCTCGCCGAGGCGGTCGGCGGCGTCGAGCGCGCCGAGCTCGCCCACGACATATTCACGACGCGATTCCTGTTGCGCCGCCCGCTGCTGCAGGCGCTGTCGCCCGAGGACGGCGTCCCGCCGGTGCTGCTGATCGACGAGCTCGATCGTGCCGACGAGCCCTTCGAGGCGTACCTGCTGGAAGTGCTGTCGGATTTCCAGGTGACGATCCCGGAGCTCGGCACGATTCGCGCAGCGGCGCCGCCGGTGGTCGTCATCACGTCCAACCGCACGCGCGAGATCCACGACGCGATCAAGCGCCGCTGCCTCTATCACTGGGTCGATTTCCCGGATGCCAACCGCGAGCTCGCGATCCTGCGGCGCAAATGCCCCGCCGCATCGGACGCGCTCGCACGGCAGGTCGTCGCCTTCACGCAGCGCCTGCGCGCGCTCGACCTGTTCAAGGCACCCGGAATCGCCGAGACCCTCGACTGGGCGGAAGCGCTCATCGCGCTCGACCGCATCACGCTCGATCCGCAGACGATCGCGGACACCCTGGGTGCGCTGCTCAAGTATCAGGACGACATCGGCGCGATCACGCCCGACGTCGCCGCGCGGCTGGTCGACGAGGCGCAGGCTGCGAGGGTCGGCGCGTGAGCTCGGCATCATCCCCGGCGCTGGGGTCCCTCGCGCAGCTGCCGCGGGGCAAGGTGGCCGAGAACCTGCTGCACTTCGTACGCATGCTGCGTGCCGCGGGCATGCCCGTGGGACCGGCGAAGATGATCGACGCGCTGGCTGCGGTCGAGGCGGTCGGTATCGAGAATCGGGACGATTTCCGGGAGGCGCTGGCCGCCGTGCTGGTGTCGCGAAGCGAGCATCTCGCGCTCTTCGAGCAGGCTTTCGACCTGTACTGGCGCAATCCGCGCCTGCTCGAGAGGATGCTCGCAGCGCTGTTGCCCAAGGTGCAGGGTCGCGCCGGCGATGCCGCCGGGCTGCCGGCCCGGCTCGCGCAGGCGATGCTTCCTCCACCCCGTCGGCAGGAGGCGCCCGAGCGGGAGGCCGATCTCGACGCAGCATTCTCGTTCTCGGCGCGCGAGGTGCTGCAAAAGAAGGATTTCGCGACGATGACCGTCGAGGAGCTCGCCGAGGTCAAGGCACTGCTGCGACGGGTCAAGCTGCCGTTGCCCAAGCTGCCGGTGCGCAGGACCTCGGCCGCACCCCGCGGCCGGACCATCGACATGCGTGCCACGCTCCGCCGCAGCGTCGGTGCGGCCGGCACGCTCGCACCGCTGCGCTTTCGCGCGCGCCGCAGGCGCACGCCGCCGCTGGTCGTGCTGTGCGACATCTCGGGATCGATGGATCGCTACGCGAGGATGCTGCTTCATTTCCTGCATGCGATCACCAACGAGGGCGACCGCGTGCACGTGCTGACCTTCGGGACGAGGCTCACCAACATCACGCGCCACCTGCGCCACCGCGATGTCGATATCGCGCTCGCCCATGTCGCCGTGGCGGTCGAGGACTGGGCGGGCGGGACGCGGATCGGCACCTGCCTGCTCGACTTCAACCGCCATTGGTCGCGTCGCCTGCTGGGCCAGAACGCGGTGGTGCTGCTGATCAGCGACGGTCTCGATGCCGATGCCGGCGAGGGTCTGGGCTTCGAGGCCGAGCGCCTCGCGAAATCCTGCGCACGACTCGTCTGGCTCAATCCGCTGCTGCGTTACGCAGGGTTCGAGGCTCGGCCCGCGGGGATCCGCGCGCTGCTGCCTTGGGTCGACGACTTGCTTCCCGTGCACAATCTCGATTCGCTGACCGACCTCGCGAAGGCGCTGGCCCGCGCACCGGCGCGCCACGCGTGCGCATTGGCAAGGGCCGCCTGACACCGCGACGCCCACCGCATGGACATTTCCAGCACCCGCATCGTTCCCGCGCCGCCCGCCGTGGTCTGGGACGCGCTCAACGATCCCGATGTGCTGAAGGACTGCCTGCCGGGCTGCGAGTCGATCGAGAAGCTGGGTGAGCACGAGTGGAAGGTCACAATGGCTGCGCGCGTCGGTCCGGTGGCGGCGCGTTTCACCGGGAGGATGGCGATGTCGGAGGTCGTCGCGCCGACCTCGTACACGCTGAGCTTCGACGGGCAGGGTGGTGCCGCTGGGTTCGCGAAAGGTGAAGCGCGCGTGTCGCTCGCGCCTTCCGGCGCCGACGAGACCGCGCTGACCTACGTCGCCAAGGCGCAGATCGGCGGCAAGCTGGCGCAGATCGGCTCGCGGCTGGTCGACGGCGTAGCCGCCAAGATGACCGACGATTTCTTCACGCGCTTCGTCCGGCGCCTGCGGCCGGCCGCAGGCGCCGAGGTGTCCGTAGCCGAGGCTGGCGCGGGCAAGGCTCCCGGCGGCGGGCCTGCGGGCGGCACGCCCTGGATCCGCTACGCCGCGATCGCCGCCATCATCGTCGTCCTGATCGTTCTTTACCTGCACGCGCGGGCGTGACCCGCGTGAAGGAGCCGCGTGATGGATAGCGTCGATCTCGACGTACTGAAGCGAAGTGCCGACTGGCTCGATGCCGGCCACCGCGCCCTGCTCGTCACGGTCGTGCAGACCTTCGGCAGCTCGCCGCGTCCGGAGGGTGCGATGCTGGCGGTGCGCGACGACGGCCTGGTCGTCGGCTCGGTGTCCGGCGGCTGCATCGAGGACGACATCGTCGGGCGCACGAGGCGCGAGGGGCAGAAGGCAACGAAATGCGAGGTCGTCACCTACGGCGTCTCGGCAGACGAGGCGCGCCGGTTCGGGTTGCCCTGCGGGGGGACGATTCGCCTCGTGCTGGAGCCGCTGACCCGGGACTCGGGCATCGGCGCGCTCTTGACCGAAGTCGAGGCGGGCCGCCTCACGGCGCGCCGGCTGACGATCGCCGACGGCAGCTGGACACTGCAGAAGGCCGCTGCGACGGACGGGCTGACCTACGACGGCAAGGTGCTGACGACGGTCCATGGCCCGCGCTACCGGATGCTGGTCATCGGCGCGTCGCAACTGTCCAAGTACCTCGCGCAGATCGCGGTCGGACTCGACTACCATGTAACGATCTGCGATCCGCGCGACGAATACACGCAGACCTGGGACGTGCCCGGCGTCGCGCTGGTGCGCACGATGCCCGACGACACGGTGCAGGCGATGCGACTCGACGAGCGCTGCGCAGTGGTCGCGCTGACGCACGATCCCAAGCTCGATGACCTCGCGCTCCTCGAAGCGCTGAGCTCGCCCGCGTTCTACGTGGGCGCCCTGGGATCGCGCGCCAACAACGCCAAGCGGCGCGAGCGCCTGCGCGAATTCGACCTGACCGAGGCGCAGATCGCGCGCCTGCACGGCCCGATTGGCCTGTACATCGGAAGCCGCACCCCGCCCGAGATCGCCGTCTCGATACTCGCCGAAATCACGGCCGTCAAGAACGGCGTGGATCTCGATGCGATCCTGCCCGTCGCCACCGCCAAGGCGCTTCGCGCGACCACGCCCGCTTGCAGCAATGCCGCCGCCCGACGGGCCGCCCCGCGGGCAGATACCGAAACGCGCAGCACGAAGGCAAGCCAATGAACGCAGGACACGATGCACCCTAACGATCCCCGGCTCAATTCGTTCATTCCGGTCGAACGGGATTCGCACTTCCCGATCCAGAACCTGCCGTTCGGCGTGTTCACCACGCCGGCGAACTATGCGCCGCGGGCAGGCGTGGCGATCGGCAGCCAGATCCTCGATCTCGCGGTGCTCGAGCAGGCGAAGCTGCTCGAGGTCGTGCCCGGCGAGCGCGTGTTCAATCGTGCGACGCTGAATGGGTTCATCGAGCGCGGCCCCGAGCTCTGGTCGCGGGCGCGGGCGGCGATCAGTGACCTGCTGCGACACGACAATGCAAGACTGCGCGACGACGCTGCGCTTCGCGCCCGCGCCTTCGTTCCAGCAGTCGCGGCGCGGATGCTGATGCCGATTTCGGTTCCCGGCTACACCGATTTCTATTCGTCGAAGGAACACGCGACCAACGTGGGCTCGATGTTCCGGGACGCGAAGCATGCGCTGCTGCCCAACTGGCTGCATCTGCCGATCGCCTACAACGGGCGCGCAAGCTCGGTCGTCGTCAGCGGGACGCCGGTGCTGCGTCCCAACGGCCAGACTCGTGGTTCCGACCAGCGCGCACCCGTGTTCGGCCCGTCGGCGAAGCTCGACTTCGAGCTCGAGACCGCATTCATCGTCGGCGCCGGCAACGAGCTGGGCGAGCCGGTCCCCATCGGGCGGACGGGCGAGCACGTGTTCGGCATGGTGCTGATGAACGACTGGAGCGCCCGCGACATTCAGCAGTGGGAGTACATTCCGCTCGGTCCCTTCAACAGCAAGTCGTTCGCGACGTCGATCTCACCCTGGATCGTGACCATGGAGGCGCTGCAACCGTTCCGGGTCGCCGGGCCGGCGCAGGACCCGCCGCCGCCGTCGTACCTCGAGACCAGCGGCGCACAGGCCTACGACATCCGGCTCGAGGCGAGCCTCGCTCCCGCGGGCAAGCCTGCGACGACGATCTGCAGGACCAATCTGAAATACCTGTACTGGAGCATCGCGCAGCAGCTCGCGCACCACACGGTGTCCGGATGCAACCTGCGGGTCGGCGACCTGATGGGCTCGGGAACGATCAGCGGTCCGATGCCGGACTCGCTCGGGTCGCTGCTCGAGCTCACGTGGAACGGCAACCGTCCGATCAAGCTGGACGATGGCAGCGAGCGGCGTTTTCTCGAGGACGACGACGAGGTCATCATCACCGGCTATGCGCAGGCGAAGGACTATCGCGTCGGGTTCGGCGAGGTGCGCGGTCGCGTGGTCGCCGGACGCGCAGTCTAGCGCCGGCGGCTGGACGGCAGGGGACTGCTCGACGCTGCGATGCGCGCGTGTCCCGCGTTCAATGAAAGTCGCGCGAGCGCGTGGGCAGCGCGCCGAGCAGCGGCGTGAGGTCGGCGAGTCGGCTGGCGAGCACATGGACGACCGCGCCTTCGCGTTCCACCTTGCCGTAGACGGCGAGCAGCCGAGAGCCGAGAAGCTCGCGTCGCTGGCGCTCGCCGAGATCACGCCACACGATGACGTTGGTCGTGCCCGTCTCGTCCTCGATCGTCACGAATACGACGCCGCTCGCGGTGTCGGGCCGCTGTCGCCCGATGACGATTCCGGCCGTGCGGACCAGGCGTCCATGTGGCGCCTGCATGATCTCGTCGGCGGGCGCCAGGCGGCGTTCGCGCAACCGGCGTCGCAGCAGCGCGAGCGGGTGGCGTCGCAGCGTCAATCCGAGCCGGCGATAGTCGGCGACGATCTCACGGCCTTCGGTTGGCGCGGGCAATCCAGCGCTCGCTTCGCCGAATTCGGCGCCTGCGAGTAGCGGCGGCAGCCGTTCAATGCCGGCCACGGCCCAGGCGGCTTCGTGGCGGTGGCCCGCGAGCGATGCGAGTGCGTCGGCGCCGGCGAGCGCAGTGAGGTCACGCGGGTTGAGCAGCGCACGATGTGCGAGATCGGCAACGCTCGCGAACGGTCGCTCGCGGCGCGCCGCGACGATTCGCCTCGCGCTACCCTCCGACAATCCGCCGACGAGGCGCAGGCCCAACCGCAAAATCGGGGACGCGGACACCAGGGACGCGGAAACCAGGGACGCACCACGTTTTCCATCTATCCCTGCTTCGGAGAAGGAGGTATCGCCTGGAAAACGTGGTGCGTCCCTGGTTTCCGCGTCCCTGGTTTCCGCGGGAAAACGTGGTGCGTCCCTGGTTTCCGCATCCCCGATTTCCAGTCCGCAATCCCATGCGCTGACGGTCACGTCCGGGGGGCGCACGTCGACGCCGTGTCGGCGTGCGTCGGCGACGAGCTGCGCAGGCGCGTAGAAGCCCATCGGCTGCGAATTCACGAGCGCTGCGCAAAACGCCGCCGGTTCGTGGTGCTTGAGCCAGGCCGACACGTAGACCAGCAGCGCGAACGATGCTGCATGCGATTCCGGGAAGCCGTATTCGCCAAAACCCAGGATCTGCCGATAGACCTGCTGCGCGAAAGCGGGGTCATAACCGCGCGCACCCATGCCTTCGACCAGTCGCTGCTCGTACTGGTGCAGGCCGCCCTTGCGCTTCCAAGCTGCCATCGATCGGCGCAGGCGATCGGCTTCACCGGGCGTGAATCCGGCGGCGACGATCGCGAGCTGCATCACTTGTTCCTGGAAGATCGGCACGCCCAGCGTGCGCTCGAGCACGCCTTTGACTGCATCGCTGGGGTAGGTGACCGGCTCCTGTCCCTGCCGTCGCTTCAGGTACGGATGCACCATGCCACCCTGGATCGGCCCCGGTCGCACGATCGCAACCTCGATCACCAGATCGTAGAACGTTCGCGGCCGAAGCCGCGGCAGCATCGACTGCTGGGCGCGCGATTCGATCTGGAACACGCCGATGGTGTCAGCGTGCTGGATCATCGCATAGACGGCAGGATCGTCCGCGGGTATGTCCTGCATCCGCGTCGGCGTTCCTCGGCGCAACGACACCATGTCGAGCGCGCGGTGGATCGCCGTGAGCATCCCCAGCGCCAGGCAGTCGATCTTGAGCAGGCCGATCGCGTCGAGATCGTCCTTGTCCCACTGGATGACGGTACGCTCCGGCATCGCCGCATTCTCGATCGGGACCATCCGCTCGAGCGACCCTTGCGCGATCACGAAGCCGCCGACGTGCTGCGACAGGTGCCGAGGGAAGCCGAGCAACTGGCCGGCGAGCGTGACCACGCGGCGGATGATCGGGTTGACGGGATCGAAGCCGGCTTCGCGGATTCGATCGGCGTGGATCGCGCGACCGTCCCACCACGCGAATGTGCCGGCGAGGCGGTCGAGCTGCGCGGCATCGAGGCCGAGCGCGCGCCCGACGTCGCGCACGGCACTCTTCGGCCGATAGGTGATGAGCGTCGAGGCGAGTGCCGCGCGGTCGCGGCCATACTTGCGATAGACGTATTGCATCACCTCCTCGCGTCGCTGGTGCTCGAAATCGACATCGATGTCCGGAGGCTCGTTGCGTTCGCGGCTGATGAAGCGCTCGAACAGCATCGCACTGCGCGCGGGGTCGACCTCGGTGATGCCGAGTGCATAGCACACCGCCGAGTTGGCCGCCGATCCGCGTCCCTGGCACAGGATGTTCCGCGATCGCGCGAATGCGACGATGTCGTGGACGGTCAGGAAATATGGCTCGTAGCCGAGCTCGGCGATCAGCGCGAGCTCTTGCTCGATCTGCGCGCCCACGCCGGCGGGCACGCCCGTCGAAAAATTGGGGTCAGGGCCGTAAAAATTGGGGTCAGAGCCGTA
>DASYXO010000210.1:0-2437 GCA_035934825.1 Casimicrobiaceae bacterium | reverse complement strand
CATGCGAATCCTTTCGCCGGCCCTCGGCACGCGCGCTGCCGCTGCGTCCCCGAGTATCCTCAAGCGCCGATTATAGTGTGGCACCGCGCAGCGCCAGCGCACGTGCATAGAGCGCATCGCGCGGCGCGCCGGTAAGTGCCGCAGCGACGCGCGCCGCGCGCGCCGGCGGCAGCTCGTCGAGCAGCAGCCCGAGCAGGCGATCGGCGTCGGCCGGGAGAGCTTCCCCTTTCGTCGGATGCGGCGGCGCCTCGACGATCAGCACGAATTCCCCGCGCGATCGATGGCTGTCCTCCGCGATCCACCGTGCCGCGTCCCCCAGCGCCAGCCGGGAGATCGACTCGAAGGTCTTGCTGATCTCGCGCGCGATGATCAGGGTCCGTTCGTCCCCGAGGGCCTGTGCAAGAAACACGACGGTCGCCGCCACGCGTTGCGGAGCCTCGTAGAGCACCAGCGCGATCGGCGCAGCGGCGAATGCGGCAAGCAGCTCGCCCCGCGCCTTCGCCTGCGTCGGCAGGAAACCGATGAAAACGAAGCGCTCCGCCGCGAGCCCGGAGACGGAGACCGCGGCCGCGATCGCGCTGGCACCGGGAATCGGAACGACGCGGTGCCCGGCGTCGGCGCAGGCGCGCACCAGCTTCGCCCCGGGATCGCTGATTGCCGGCGTCCCCGCATCGCTCACCAGGGCCACGCTGCGTCCGGCGGCGAGATCGGCGATGATGGCCGCACGCCGGCTCGCCTCGTTGTGCGCGTGCAGCGAGCGCGACCGCGTGGTGATTTGGTAATGTGACAGGAGCTTCGCCGTGACGCGCGTATCCTCGGCGGCGATGATATCGACGGACCGGAGGATATCGAGCGCGCGCAGCGTCACGTCGCGCAGGTTCCCGATCGGCGTGGCGACCACATATAATGAGCCGGGCGCGGCGCGGAATGCTGCGTCCCCGGCGTCACCGCCTTGCTGCGGATCCATCACCCTCTCCGTCATGCCCACCCCGATGCACGAGTCGAATGCCCTGC
Organism: Casimicrobiaceae bacterium; assembly: GCA_035934825.1. GTDB lineage: Bacteria > Pseudomonadota > Gammaproteobacteria > Burkholderiales > Casimicrobiaceae > VBCG01. Next base: position 1,423 of record DASYXO010000210.1, on the reverse strand, counting down.
GATGTGCCGCGCAGCGGATTCTGCGTGCCGGCATCGTCGTCGCTCTGACCGCGGGCGCATTGTCCTGTGCCTACGTCGGCCCCGCAACACGCGCCCCCATCGTCGAGCGACAGCATGCGCTCGGGCATCCTGCCGCCGAAGGCCCGCCGGCTGCGGCGGCACCGGCCGGGACCCCCGGCCAGGAAGGCGCAGTGGCGGCCGGGCTGGCGCAGCCCCCTGCTGCGGGAATGGCGGGCCCGGGCGCCACAGCTGTCGGGCCGGGGGCGGCAAGTCCTGCTGCGGACGCGATTCCCCCGCCGCCGACCAGCGACCTGATTGCGCTGATCCTTCCACTCGACGTGCCCGAGTACGCGCGCGTGGCCGCCGCGGTGCGCGACGGATTCGTCGACGCCGCCGACGCGGCGGGCGCGAAGGATCGCGTCGTCGTCATGCCGCACGGGGTCGACGGCGTGATACCGGCGTTCGAGTCCGCGCTCCGGCGGGGTGTGCGCGTGGCCGTCGGACCCCTGGTCCGCGACGATCTGAAGACGCTCGCGATCTCGGGCGCGCAGCTCCCCTGGACGCTCGCCCTCAACCAGCTCGAGGACGCGTCGCCACTGCCACGCGCGATCTACACCTTCCCGCTGTCGGTCGACAGCGACGCTCGCATGATCGCGAAGCGCGCGCGGCAGGACGGGGCGCACTCGATCGACGTGGTCGACGGCGACTCGCCGCTGATGCGGCGCCTCGCCACCGGGTTCGCCAGGACCTGGGTCGCCGACGGCGGATCCGCCCCGGCCGACCTTCCATTCGACGCAACGCCCGACGCCTTGACCCGACTGCGCAGCTCGCTCGCCAAGGCGCCGCCCGATGCCATGCTGCTGGCAATGAGCAGCGAGCATGCGGCGCTGGTGAAGCCGTTCCTCGGCGATATCACGACCTATGCGAGCGGACTGATCTTCGATCGTCCGTCCATCGCCACCGCGCACGACCTCGACGGCGTCCGCGTGGTCGAGATACCGTGGCTGCTGACGCCGGATGCGCCGGCATTCGCCGCGCTCAAGCCCCCCGAGGCCGGCGGCGAAGCGCTGGCGCGGCTCTACGCTTTCGGCTTCGACGCGTACCGGATCGCATCGGCCTATCACGCCGAGCCGCCCGGTCAATTCGATCTCGACGGCGCGACCGGCCACATCTCGCTCGAAGGCCGGCAATTCGTTCGCGAAGGCGCGCTCGGTGTCTACCGTGACGGCCAGCTCGTTCCGCTCGAACCCGCGCCTTGACGGCGAAGCCCCCGGTGTCACCGGCGCGCGCGCCGAGGCGCTCGCTGCCCGCTACCTGGCCGCGCAGGGGCTCGCGATCGTTGCGCGGAATTTCCGCACCCGCTTCGGCGAGATCGACCTCATCGCCCGTGACCGTGGTGTCCTGGTCTTCGTCGAGGTGCGCC
>DASYXO010000200.1:0-5303 GCA_035934825.1 Casimicrobiaceae bacterium | reverse complement strand
AATGGCCGCCGATCCCGCACATCAGCGTGGCCGCGCGGCGGCGCGCACGAAAACCGCTTCCATGGCATCGAGCATCGCATCGATTCCGAAATTGGCTCGCGCGTAGTCGCGTGCGGCGGCACCCATCACCGAGCGCAGCGAGGCGTCGGTCATCAACCTCGCGAGCGCCTGCCCGAGTGCCGCTGCATCGCGCGGCGGAACCAGCAGCCCGGTCCTTTGGTCGACGACGGCCTCCGCAATTGCGCCAACCGGCGTCGAGACGGCGGGCAGGCCGCAGGCGGCCGCCTGCATCAGGCTCTGCGGCACGCCTTCTTCGCCATACGAGGGCAAGACGGCAATGTCGATGCACGCGAGCCAGGCCGGAACGTCGTCCTGGTTGCCGACGAGCCGCACGCTGCGCCCCAGTCCTTCCGCGCTCACGCGCCGCTCGAGATGTGCGCGGCGAGGTCCGTCGCCGACGACCAGCAACTGCCAGCCGGGCTGGCGCTGCGCCAGGTCGCGCCAAGCGTCGAGCAGGTAGTCGTGTCCCTTCCAGTCACGGAGCGTCGCGACGATGCCGACCGCGGGCCGGGCATCGACGCCGCATTGCGCGCGCATCGCCGCTCGATCGAGCGGGTGAAAGCGCGCCAGGTCGATGCCGGTGCGCACCGAGGTGATCGATTCGGGATCATACCCGTTGCCCTCGACCAGCCGTGTCTTGAGCGCCTCGCCGGTCACGACGACGTGCGCAGTGGCGCGCTGGTAGAGCCAGCGCGTCGTCGGCAGCCCGTTCACCGTCGTCGACAAGTGGCGCGTGCGAACCAGCGGGGGCGGACGCGACAGCGTCGCGCGGGCGATCGCGACGAGCCAGGTGTCGGTCGAGCTGTGCGCATTGACCACGTCGCATTCGGTGCGGTGATGCGCGAGCCAGCCGCGCATCGCGACCAGCCCTGTCATGCGCTTCCATTCGATCGGCAGCGTCTCGACCGACAACCCCCGCTCGCGGGCGGCGGGAAGAATCTGCGCGTTCGCAGGCGTGACCAGGTGCACGCGATGCCCGCGCCGCGCCATCCCTTCCATCTCGGTCAGTATGCGCAACTCCTGGCCGCCCCAGCCGGTCGACGATTCCGTGTGGACGATGCGCAGCGTCACGCCGACATCCGCCATTCCGGCGCGTTGCGGCGAAACCAGCGCTCGAGAATGAGCAACGCCCACAGCCTGCCGGCATGATTGCGTCGTCCGGCCACATGCTCAGCCAGGAGGCGATGCAGCGCCGCGGGCCGGAAGATGCCGCGCCGCACGAGTCCTTCACCGAGTAGATGCGGCGCGAGCTCGCCTGCAAGGCGCCCGCCGAGCCACTGCGACAGCGGCATGACGAAACCTTGCTTGCCGCGCGAGACGATCTCCGCCGGCAGGTAGCGCCGCGCCAGTCGCTTGAGAAGGAACTTTTGCGTCGTGCCGCGGATCTTGAGGCCCGCATCGAGCCGAGCGCAAAACTCGACGAAGCGGTGGTCGAGGTATGGCACGCGCGCCTCGAGCGAGTGCGCCATCGTCGCTCGGTCGACCTTGGTCAGCAGATCGTCGGGTAGCCACAGTCGCGTGTCGACGTGCAGCAGGCGATCGAGATACTGTGAGGAATTGCACTCGGCGTAGGCGCGCGCCGCGAAATCGCCGACATCCGGCGCACCGGCCGTGGCCGCGAGCAGCTCCGGGGTGAGCACCGACGGCTGCGTCAGCGCGTCGAACACGTTCGGAATCGTCCGGTAGCGCCGCTCGATCGGCTCTACGATCGAGCGCAGCATCCGGTCGCGACGGGCCCGCGCCGGCAGCATGCGCAGCAGCGATGGTAGCGGCGAGGCGCGATGCGCGAGCCAGCGCACGTGGCGCTCTTCCCGCTCGCGCTTGCGGTAGTTGGCATAGCCGCCCAGCACCTCGTCGGCGCCCTCCCCGGTCAGCACGACGGTGACGCGCCTTCGCGCATGCGCGGCCAGCAGCATCGTCGGCAATGCCGCCTGATCGGCGAATGGCTCGTCGAAGATGTCGATCCAGTGATCGAATGCATCGAGCACGTCGTCGGCGCGCAGCATCACCGCGTGGTGGTGGCTGCCGATGTGGCGCGCAACGGCGGCCGCCTCGCGATGCTCGCTTTCGGCATGATCGCCTTCGAAGCCGATGTTGAACGTGTCGATGGGGCTGCCCCGGACATCGGTCATGATCGCGGCGATCAGGCCGGAATCGACGCCTCCGCTGACGAAGGCCCCGACCGGCACGTCGGCGACGAGCATGCCTTCGACCGACGCGCGCAGCTCGTGGTCGAGTGCATCGACCGCGTCGACATCGGCGAGCCTCGGCTTGTCGGCGTAATCGGGCCGCCAATAGGGTCGAATGACCAGTTCGGACCCGCGCAGCCGCAGCTCGTGCCCGGGCGGCAGCTTGCGAATGGCCCCGAAGATGGAATGCGGGGCCGGGATGAACTGGCACTCGAGGTAGAGCCGCAGCGCGACCAGGTCGATCTCGCGCGAAACCGCCGGATGCGCGAGTAGCGCCTTGATCTCGGAGCCGAAGATGAACGTGCTGCCGTCCCACGCATAATGAAGCGGCTTGACGCCCAGATGGTCGCGCGCCGCGAACAGCGTCGACTCGCGCGCGTCCCACAGCACGAACGCGAACATGCCGCGCAGGCGGTCGACCATTCGCGCGCCCCACGCGCGCCAGCCGGCGAGCAGCACTTCGGTGTCGCCGGACGTGCGAAAGGCCCATCCCCCGCGCGCAAGCTCGTCGCGTAGCGCGCGAAAGTTATAGATTTCTCCGTTGTAGACCACGGTGAGCGTACCGTCGGCGCTCGTCATCGGCTGCGAGCTGCCGGCGAGGTCGATGACCGCGAGCCTGCGGTGGCCAAGGTGCGCCGGCCCCGCTTCGAACGACCCGAAGGCGTCCGGACCGCGATGGGCAAGGCGCGCGGTCATCGCCGCGAGGGTGCCGGGCGCGAACGACGATTTGCCGATGAATCCTGCAATCCCGCACATGTGATGACGACGATCGACCTGGCACCGGCACGCAATGCGCGGCGTGGCAATGTGCATCACGCACCGCGGAGCGCGGAGTCTACAGCATCACGGCAAGCCGCGTTCCGCCGACGTCAGTGCGCGAGAGGCGAATCCGCGATCAGTGGCTCCAGCGCCGCGACGATCGCGTCATCCGATATCTCGGCGACGTCGTGCGGCGCCTCGAGATAGCGCGCGCGCGCGCCGACGGGCGCCCAGCGCGCCGGGGAATCGGTGGCCTCGCCGTCGGCGAACAGGCCTACCACGCCGCCGGGGCTCGCCGCTGCGAAATGCATGAGGCCCGAGTCGGGCAGGATCGACACCGCCGCGTTGGCGATCAGCGCCACGGCGTCCATCAGCGTCGCGCTCTGCGGATAGACGTAGGGCAATCCCTCCCCGATGACACGCGCGGCGATCGTGTCGTCGCCCGGGTAGCGCGCCGAATCCTGCCCGCCCGGCATCCAGAGGAACACCATCGGCAGGCGCCAGCGGGCATGAAAGCATCGCGCCCAGCGCAGCACCTGGTCGGCGCCGGGCCGCTTGGAAGCGAATCGCGCGCCGACGCCCAGCGCCAGGTAGCGGCCCCGCGCAAGACCGCGACCGGAGAGCCACTGTCGGGCGAAGGCGGCGGCGGCAACGGGCATTCGATAGACGGGTGCGGCGAAGGCGTCCGGCGCCGCGATTCCCAGTGGGGCGAGCAGGGCCATCATGCGCGCGATCTCGTGCCCGCCGGAAGGCGGCGGCAAAGCGTCGGTCAGGCGGCTCCCGTAGCGCTCCGGATCGCGCGCATAGGCGGCGACGCGACGCGCGCCCACGCTCATCGCGCGCCGGACGGCGCGTGGCGATTCCTCGCCCCCCATCGCGATGGCCCAGTCGAATCGCGCCGCGCGCAGCCGCCAGGTCAGCGGAACCTGCGCCAACGCGGCGGCCACGCGGATGCGCCCGTCGCTGCGCACGCGTGGGTAGACCCAGGTGTGCGCGAGCGCCGGGTGGTCGCGCGCGACCCAGGCGTTGTACTCGTTCGCGAGCAGGTGGATCTCCGCCTGCGGCGCAACGGCGGCGAGGTGCTCGAGCACCGGCGTCGTCAACAGCAGGTCGCCCAGCTTGTCACGCTTGACGATCAGGATGCGCATCGCGCGAAAGCAGCGGCAAGAGGCATGGATGAAGGTAGAATCGCGCTTCGCATTCCGGTGCGGCCGCGCAGCGCGATGACCGATCATATCAACCGCGGGCTGCTGGCCTCCGCCGCCACCTATCTGTTCCTCCAGCCGACCAATGCCGCGACGTTCCCGCGGTCGGTGGCCTACGGCGTTGCCGCGCTGTGTGCGCTCGTCGTATGGCTCGCTTCGCGACGCAGCGTCGCCACCCGCATCCGGATGGCGGGGCCCGCGATCCTGGTGCCGCTGTTCGCATGGTCCGCGTGGTCCTGGGCCTCGCTCGCCTGGTCGGTAGATCGCCGATATTCGCTGGGACAGCTCGAGCGCGAGATCGCAGACAGCCTGCTGGTCATGTTCGTGTTCTACGTCGCGGCCCGTGACGCGCGCAGCTTTCGCGTGCTGGTCACTGCGGCGATGTCGAGCTTCGCTTTCTTCGCGCTGCTCGCGATCGGCACGCAGGCGTCCCAGGGCGCCTGGGATGCTTCACGCTACCACCTGGGCGTCGGGCCGTGGTCGACGTGGCTGGTGCTGGTCGCACCTTTCCTGTTCGCGCTGGTCGCGCCCAAGCCCGCGGGCTTCGGCGGCGGCACCTGGCTCGCGGCGACCGGGCTCGTCCTGCTCGCGCTGCTGGTGGTGGCAGCCAGGATGAGCGAGAACCGGATCGTATGGGTCGCCCTTTGCACGTGCTTCGCAACCGCAGCGCTCGCCGCCGCATGGCGCTGGCCCCGGTCGTTCACGCGTACCCCGATGCGCTGGGTCCTGCCGGGAGCGGCGCTGCTCGTCGTGCTTGGCCTCGCGTTCTACGATTCGCTGGTCGAGCGCGCCGACACCGTCTACCAGGGGCGCGAGAGCGTGGCAGCGACGCTCGAGCACGATCCGCGGATCGTGCTGTGGGAGCACGTGAAGGGTCGCATCGCGGCGCGGCCGTGGACCGGCTATGGATTCGGACGGCGCATCCTCGCGGGCCCGCTGTCCGCCGAGCTCGGCAATCCACTGCTCGCGCACGCGCACAACATATTCGCGAGCCAGTGGCTGCAGACCGGCCTGCCGGGCCTGGCCGCGTTCGCGGCCTTCGTCGGCGCGCTGTCGTTGCGCTACCTGCGCTTCCTGCGCTCGCGCGACG
>DASYXO010000187.1:0-4660 GCA_035934825.1 Casimicrobiaceae bacterium | reverse complement strand
GAGGCGGCGCAAGCTGCGCAGCAGCGGCGAAGCGTTGATGCGCTCGAGCTCGCGCCCACGCTCCAGCGCCAGCATTTCGGCATGGCGGAACGCCGGCGTCAGTTTCGCGATCTCGGCATCACGCTCGGCAACGAAGCGTTCCGCCTCGGCGACACCTCGCTGCGCGTGCGCGAGCGCGGCCTGCAGAATCGCAATGCGCTCCGCATCGCGCGCGATGATCGACGCAAGCTCGTCGTTGCGCTCGGCGTACACCTGCCGCGCCTCATCGCCCCCCAGCGCGTGCCTCGCATCATCGATAGCCCGGCGCAGCGGCCGCAACGGATCGGCTGCGTGGAACTCGTCGATACGGCGCGGATACTCCGGATGGCGTTCGAGCAGCGCCGCGGTCGCGGCCGTCGTAAGCGCATTCCGCTCGCCGGAGAAGCTGACCGCGCCCTCGTGGAAGACGAAGACGTCGGCGGCGAGCACGCTGCGCCAGCCAGCCGCCGCCGCGCGCATGCAGAAATCGTTCTCCTCACCGTACCCCCGACCGAAGTGTTCGGCGTCGAAGGCGTCCACCGCGTCGAGGCAGGCGCGGCGTATGTACATGCAGAAACCGACCGCCGTCGGCAGGTCCGCGTGGCGCCCCGCGTTGACCGAGGCGAACACGCGGTCGAGCTCCGCGAGACCCAGCGTTCCGGGCATGCCGTCGGTCCAGCCTTCGTATGGATACGAGCAGATCGTCGCGTTGTTGGAGAACGGCGTCACCGTTCCGACGTCGCGCTCGCGATACGCGCAGGCGTGAAGCCTGTCGAGCCAGTCGTTCGCCGTCTCCGCGTCGCTGTTCAGCAGCACGACGTCGCGATCGGGATGCAGCGCGAGGCCGCGGTTCGCCGTCCGCACGAATCCGAGATTGCTCGCGTTGCGCAGCAGCTCGATCCGCCGCTGTGCAGCAAGCTCGTCGAGCCAGGCCGCGATCCCGGGCTCGGGGCTTGCGTCGTCGATCGCGACGATCGAGAACGAGGCGCGCTGCGCGCCTGCAAACAGTCCCTCGAGGCAGCGCCGGGTCGCGGCGAGACCGCGGTAGACCGGAACGATCACGTCGATCATCGTCATCCCCGGCCCCGGCGGCGGGAGAGGCGCCGCGTGATCCCTCCGAGGCCTTCGGCGCGCAGGATCGCGTGCACCCGCGCGCGCAACGCCCGGCCCGCACGCGGGGCGGCCGCGAGGCGCAAAAGCTGCAGTGCCGCGCCGCCGCCCATCGCCAGCGGGCGCGCTTTCGACCCGGCACGGCGCGACCCGTCGTATTGCGCGCGCAGAAGCCGTCCCTCCGTCGAGCACCAGTACGCGAAGCTGCGCGGGCCCGTCGAGGCGTCGTAGGGATCGGGGAACGCGTCGCGCAGATCCGCGCGATCGCGATAGAGCCAGCGATGCCAGGCCTCGATCGGCGCCCCGTCCGAATAGCGGCCGAACGCCCACGGCGTCCGGCTGATCGGGTCGCTGTCGGCGACCTCCGTCTCGCGCTCGTACCACGCGATCAGTTCCTGCACCGACCTGCTTGTCGCGGCATTCTTGATCGCCATGATGCGATGGGCACCGCTGTCGAAGCCGGTGAAATGATAGAAGCCCAGCGGCTCGCCGTCGACCTCGAATCCCGACGCCAGGCTGCCGGTCAGCTCGCGCGTCGTGAGGTTCCAGGTCGCGACGTTGTGCCGCGACGACTTGACGATGGCGACGCCCTCGAAGAACACCGGGGCGAAATTCACCCACTTCTGGTCGGTGAACAGGCCGTTGGGCACGTCGGCGCGGCACAGCTCGTAGGTGCGCTCGCCCCACCAGTGCGCGAAACGCCTTCCTTCGTCGCAGCTCGCCACGCCGATGAAACCCAGGTTGAAGATGCCGTGCTTGAGGCTCGCGACCTCGTTGTCGAGGACCGCCTCGAGCGTGCGCTCGGGCTTGTTCTGGTGCGGGGTCAGCGCGAGGCTCGAGTGCGCGAGCGTGGCGAGGACGTCGTCGACGCGCGAGAACAAAACGATGTCCGGATCGAAATAGACGACGGTTGCGCAACCGGGCAGCTCGAGCAACCGCTGGAGGGCGAAAGGCTTGATCGCGGTCGCCAGCTCGACGATATCGTGGGTGAAGCTCCAGCGGTGCCAATCGGGAATCCGAAGCTGCGACAGGTCGAGAACGTCGTCGAAAGGCTCGCCCTCGGTGACCAGCCAGTCCGGCCGCCGGTCCGCCAGCGCGAGATGGATGACGGCCTCGGGATGATGGCGCCGGATCGAACGGCACAGGATGCGCACCTTCGGCAAGTAGTTGACCGCGGCGCTGGTGTAGACGTGCAGGGCGCCTGCCATCAGCGATCTCCCCCGGCGAGCTGTCGGTGGAAATCGTCCAGCGTGGCGAGCGCCGCATCCGCGCTCACTTCGGTGCACAGCCGCGCCCGGTCGTAGTTGCGCAGTCGCTCACCGGGCGCGCCCAGGTCGAATGCCACGATCGGCAGGCGCAGGCGCATCATCTCCTCGACGACATAGGAGAAGGTCTCGGGGCAGATCGACGGGAAGAACAGCATGTTGACGTGATTCGCCTCGACCAGGTCGACCAGGTCATCGCGCCGGTAGGGTCCGGTGACCTGCAGGCGCCCGGAGGCGATCCGGATGTCCAGCGCCCCGATCACGACGACCCGGATGTCGCGTTGCTCGCGATCGATGCGCGCGAGCATCTCCTTCACGACCAGCGCACCTTTCTGCACGCTGATCTGGCCAATGATCCCGATGACCAGCGGCGCACGGGGGTTCCACGACGGCAATCGCGCCGGGGCGAAATCGACGCGATGCGGAATCACGCTGATGCGGGCAACGTCCAGCGACGGGTAGGCCCGCAGCAGCAGCTCGCGCGTCGATTGCGAGAAGCAGCGCAGCTCGTCCGCGGCGGCCAGGCAGCGGCCCCAGATCGCGCGCCACGGGCCGATCTCGGTGGCAGGGGAAAGCCGCACGTAGCTCGCGCGGTGACGCGCGAGGCAGGCCACGCACTGCGAGAGCGCCGGAATGCCGCAATAGCGCCCGTCGGCATTCAGCAGCACGAACGACGGGCAGACGTAGAAATAGTCGTTGATGGCCACCGTCAGTCGCAGGCGCGGGTGGTCGATGCGCAGCGCCGCGAGCCATTCGGCGAAGACCAGAGGCTCGTCGAAGGAGACGGGGCTGTTCAGGAACAGCTCGTCGACCGCGACATGCCCGACGACCGCCTCGAGCGGCAGGAACGATGCGATGCGGAATGTCTCCTCGGCACCGCCACTGCGCAGCAGGTGCAGCCGGTAGTCGAGCGTGGGCAGGTTGTAGGTGCACAACAGCACCGTCGCGCCTTGTGCGAGGCGCTCATCGACGATCGCGCGGCGATAGACGTTCGCTCCACCGCCCATGTTGTGGTCGAACACGACCGTCACGCGCGCCGCGCCGGCGAGCCGGGCGCGCAGCTCGCGCCCGACCGCGGCATCGTCGAGCGACGGTGCCAGGTAGTTCTGCGCCCTGGCGCGCTGCACGATGCCCTTGACGTCACCGCGTCCGAGTCGCCGCGCGACGGCGCGCAGGACGTAGCCCGTCTCGCGCAGCCTGCGCCGCGCCGGGCCGCCATCGGCAGCCGGCGTGATGTCGATCGCGGCCTTCCCGCCGTCGCCGAATTCGGCTTCGAGGCTCCAGCCCCGGACCGGGCCGCGCGGAATGTATCCGGTTGCGATAAAACCGGACGATTCGGCGTCGGGTAGCTGCGGGAATGCCTCCTTCACGTCCGACCGCACCAGCCCGTGGCTGACCGGCAGGCGCGACTCCCAGCCGTCGCCGTCGAGCACCAGCGTAAGCGCGTCGATGGTCCGTGTCGGGTGCGAGACCCAGCCCCATCCGAAGATTCGCCGCCCTCTTGCCAGCATGCGGTCGATCCCGTAGCGGAGGTCCGGGTCTGCGTTCAGGTGCATCGGCGACCCCGTGGCCCGCGTTGCAACGCGGCGATCACGCGAGAGTCACTACGATCGGCTGGTGGTCCGACGCCTGGGTGTCCAGGTCGACCCGCACGCCGCGCAGCCGCGCGCGCAGCTCGTCGGAGACGAAGACGAAATCGCAGTGGAGCTCGGGCTCGTCGGGCACCGTCTTCTCGTGGAGCTTGAACGTCGTCGGATGGGGAAGGTCGCGATGGAGCTGCCGCCAGGCGTCGAACAGCGGCGGCGTCGCGTCGCCGAAGCCGGCGAGCATGCGCAGGTATTCGTCGGAATCGGGCTCGAAGTTGCAGTCGCCGACGACCAGCGCCGGGCGGGGCCGAAGGAACGTGTGAAATGGCCCGCCGTCGTCAATGGTGATCCGCGCGTCGCGGGCATGCGCATGACCGTCGGCGTAGATCCTGCGCAGCGCCTCGACCTGGGCCATCCGCTGCATCGCCGAATAGTACTCGAGGTGGGTGGTGACGACGCGCAGGTCGCCCAACGGCGCTGCGACCACGGCCTCGAGTGCGATGCGCGGCATCCCCGGCACCCCCGGATCGCAAGGGTAGGGCAGCAGGTGGCGGTAGACCTGCCGCACCGGAAGGCGCGACAGGATCAGGTTTCCGAAGCGCCTGCGGCGGCCGCCCTCGGCCGGCTGATCGACCGCGATCGCCGGCACCGCCGTGTAGCCGGGCAACAGCTGCGCGAGGC
>DASYXO010000145.1:0-2455 GCA_035934825.1 Casimicrobiaceae bacterium | reverse complement strand
AAGGCGATCCGTTCAATAATTTCGTCGCGACCCACGACAAGGGGAGCATCGTCACCGGCACGGTCAAGAGCCTCGACGCCAAGGGAGCGGTCCTGTCGCTGGGTGGGGAGATCGAAGGGTACCTGCGCGCATCCGAAGTCTCGCGCGACCGCGTCGAGGACATCCGGACGCGGCTGAAGGAAGGGGATACGGTGACGGTGATGATCATCAACGTCGATCGCAAGAACCGCAGCATCAACCTGTCGATCAAGGCGAAGGACAACGCCGACGAGTCGGAGGCCATGCAGCGGATCAGCGCGGAGAATGCCGGCGCCAACACCGGGACAACCAACCTCGGTGCGCTGCTGAAGGCAAAGCTCGACAACAAGGCCAACGGCTGACGGCGGGGCACGCGCGATGACCAAATCGGAGCTGATCGACCGCCTCGCGGCGCAGTTCCCGCAACTGGTCGCCAAGGATGCCGAGCTTGCGGTGAAGATGGTGCTCGATGCGATGGCCGAAAGCCTCGCGAAAGGCGAGCGCATCGAGATCCGGGGGTTCGGCAGCTTCGGTTTGAATTATCGGCCGCCACGCACCGGGCGCAATCCCAAGTCCGGCGAGAAGGTGCAGGTGCCGCAGAAGTACGTGCCGCATTTCAAGGCCGGGAAGGAATTGCGTGAGCGCGTCGACTTCGACGCCGCGCAGGATTGACCCGGACGATGACACTCGATCGGGCGGCCGGCGTGAGCGCGCGGGCCGCCTTTTTTTTCGGACGATGGCCATGAGCGTGCTGCGCTGGATCCTGACGGCGATCATCTTCATCGTGCTGCTGTTCGTCTCGCTGCAGAACGCGCAGCCGGTGACCGTCACGGTGCTCACGTTCTACGCGTGGCAGGCGCCGCTGGTGTTCGTGATCCTGATCGCTTTCGCGGCGGGCGTCGCGCTCGGGCTCCTGTCGGCCGCGTTCAAGGTCGCGCGCCTCAGGCGCCAGATGGCCCGGATGCGCCGCGAGCAGCGCCCGCAGCCGGCGACGCCCTTGCCGCACGGTGCGGCCCCCGGAACCGCGCCCGCATCGGGGCCGGGGTTCGAGCCGCCGACCGGTGGCGCCTGAGCGCGCCGCGCGGCGCCGGGATCTTCTGCCGATGGACTTCGAGCTGTGGTGGCTGCTGCCGATACCTGCGCTGTTCTTCGCGCTGGGCTGGATCGCCGCGCGCATCGATATCAAGCACCTGCTGCATGAATCGCGGGCGCTCCCATTGTCGTATTTCAAGGGGCTCAACTTCCTGCTGAACGAGCAGCCGGACAAGGCGATCGAGTCGTTCATCGAAGTGGTCAAGGTCGACCCGCAGACGATCGACCTGCACTTCGCGCTGGGGTCGCTGTTCCGACGCCAGGGCGAGACCGATCGTGCAATCCGCATGCACCAGAACCTGCTCGACCGGCCCACGCTGCCCGCCGACAAGCGGACGATGGCCACCTACGAGCTCGCTCAGGATTTCCATCGCGCAGGGTTGCTCGACCGGGCCGAAGACCTGTTCCGCAAGCTCGACGGCTCGCCGTTCGAGCACTCGGCGCTGTCGCACCTGATCTCGATCTACGAAACGGAGAAGGACTGGCCGAAGGCGATTTCCGCCACGCGCCGAATGGAGGTCCTGGCCAAGCAGCCGTATCACAAGGAGATCGCGCAGTATCACTGCGAGCTCGCGCAGGCCGCACTGGTCAAGCCCGACCGCGCGACGGTGCAGGTCGAGCTCGAGCGCGCGCTGGCAATGCACCGTGGATGCACGCGTGCGAACCTGGTCCTCGGCGACCTGGAGTTCCAGGAGGGAAGCTGGCGCGGCGCGCTCGAGGCCTGGCAGAGGATCGAATCCCAGGATCCCGCTTTCCTGGCGCTCGCCGCCGACCGCATCGCCGACGCGTTCCGCAGGCAGGGCGACGTGCCCGCGGGAATCCGCCTGCTGCGCAGCTACCAGCAGCAGTACGCGTCGCTCGACATCCTGAACGCGCTGTTCGCGCTGGTGCTGGAGCACGAGGGGCCGGTGTCGGCGGCCACGCTGATCAAGGACGAGCTCGCGCGCAATCCAACGCTGATCGGCCTCGATCGGCTGCTCGAGGCCCAGCTCATGGCGGCGCCGGCCGATCGGCGCCACGACCTGGAGCTGGTCAAGGGGCTCGTCGGCCAGCACATCAAGCGCCTGGGTTACTACCGCTGCGACCAATGCGGTTTCCGCGCCAAGCAATACTATTGGCGCTGCCCCGGTTGCCAGAAATGGGAGACCTATCCTCCGAGGCGCACCGAGATGCCCGACGGCTATGCCTGATCGCCGCAACGCGTCCGGCAGCCCTGCGTCCATGCCCGGGATTCGGCGATGAGCATGCTCGCGAACCCGCCCCGGGTCATCGTCGCGCTCGATTTTGCCGATCCGCTGCGCGCAATGGCGCTCGCCGATCGCTTCGACCCTCGGCAGTGCGCAGT
>DASYXO010000138.1:0-2703 GCA_035934825.1 Casimicrobiaceae bacterium | reverse complement strand
GCCTGCATTGGCGCCGGCGAATTTCCAGTTGTCGACATCGTCTTGCGACGGCGGCCGGGCGGGCTTAGAGTGCGATCGCGCGAATAACGCGCGTAACCCAGGGAGGGAAACCATGGTCAGGACCACGCTGGGAAATCCGGGCCGCGGCGCGATGCTCGCCGCGATGCTGTCCGCGCTGGCGTTGCTGCTTCCGCAGGTTTCGGCGTGGGCGGGCAAGCCGGCGATCGACCCGTCCTACGCCGATGGGAACACGTATTACATGATCGGACCGCACATTACCTTTGGTGCGGCGCAGAGCCAGCCGAACCTGTATGCGCACGCTGAGGAACTGTACCTGATCGCCTACCCGCAGGAGGCGCTGCCCCTGAAGTCCGGCTACGTGCCGCAGTGCAATCCGTGCTTCCACGCGCCACCGGCATTCATCTTCCACGATCATGTGCTCACCGGCGCGCCGGGGCTGGGGAACAATGGCACGGCCGGCGCATACAAGGGGCCATGGAAGATCATCCTGGTGATGTACACGGTCGCAGCGGTGAGCGATCCGGGCTTCGTTCCGGTGAAGAGCACTGCAGAACTGGACGCCGGCGAAGCGGCCGGAAAATTCCAGGCCATCGCGCCCGCAGCGGCGAATCCGTACGAGATCGACACGGGCAACCTGCTGATCTGCCCGCTCGTCGCGCCGGAGGCCTGACGCCCGCGCTGTGGGCCGGCAACGCGAGGCGACCCGCCGGGGTACCGGCGAGCGCCCCGCGCTTGCCCGCGGCCCTTCGCTCAGCCGCCCTTCCTGACGCTGCGCACGCGCAGCGGCGGCATCGCGGCGATCACCTTCGCGCCCGCGACGCAGTCGACGAAATAGCGCTTGCGCCCGCCGATGTCCTCCTCGACCAGGCCGTGGATGTCGGTGTCGAAGCCCGGAAAGCGCTCGTTGAAGTCGCGCGCGAACTGCAGGTACTTGACGATCTGCCGGTTGAAGCGCTCGCCGGGAATCAGCAGCGGGATCCCCGGCGGGTAGGGCGTCAGCAGCACGCTGGTGACGCGCCCCTCGAGCTCGTCGATCTCGACACGTTCGATCTCGCGATGCGCCATCCGCGCGAACGCATCGGCAGGCTTCATCGCGGGCACGAGATCCGACAGGTACATCTGGGTGGTCACGCGTCCGATGTCGTTCGCCTTGAAGATGCCGTGGATGCTGTCGCAAAGGTCGCGCAGGCCGATCTTCTCGTAGCGCGGGTACGCCTGGACGAATTCGGGAAGCACCTTCCACAGCGGCTGGTTGCCGTCGTAATCCGACTTGAACTGCTGCAGCGCAGTGACGAGCGTGTTCCAGCGGCCCTTGGTGATGCCGATCGTGAACATGATGAAGAACGAGTAGAGCCCCGTCTTCTCGACGATGACGCCGTGCTCGGCCAGGTACTTGGTCACGATCGCCGCGGGAATGCCCACATCGGAGAAGTCGCCCGCCACGTCGAGCCCGGGCGTCAGCACCGTCGCCTTGATCGGGTCGAGCATGTTGAAGCCAGGCGAAATGTCGCCGAAACCGTGCCATTTGTCCTCGGCGCGGATCATCCAGTCCTCGGGATCTCCGGGCCCCTCGTCGGCGAGCTTGTCCGGGCCCCAGACCTTGAACCACCAGGAATCGCCGTACTCGTCGTCGACCTTGCGCATCGCGCGCCGAAAGTCGAGCGCCTCCATGATCGACTCCTCGACCAGCGCGGTGCCTCCCGGCGGCTCCATCATCGCCGCGGCGACGTCGCAGGACGCGATGATCGCGTACTGCGGCGACGTCGACGTGTGCATCATGTACGACTCGTTGAAGCGGTAGCGGTCGAGCTGGCGCGTATCGCTGTGCTGGACGAGGATCTGCGAGGCCTGCGACAGGCCGGCGAGCAGCTTGTGCGTCGACTGCGTGGAGAATACCAGCGCGTCCTTCGAGCGCGGCCGATCCTTGCCGATGGCGTGCATGCCGCGGTAGAAATCGTGGAACGCCGCGTGCGGCAGCCACGCCTCGTCGAAGTGCAGCGTGTCGATCTTCGTCGACAGCAGGTCCTTGATGGTGTCGACGTGGTACATCACGCCATCGTAGGTGCTCTGCGTCATCGTCAGGATGCGCGGCTTGGTCTTGACGTGGCGCGCGAACGGATGCTCGCGAATCTTCTTCTCGATGTTCTCCCAGCGGAACTCCTCCAGCGGGATCGGGCCGATCAGGCCCATGTTGTTGCGCGTCGGCGTCAGGAACACCGGGATCGCGCCGGTCATCGTGATCGCGTGCAGCACCGATTTGTGGCAATTGCGGTCGACGACGACGATGTCACCCGGCGCGACCGTCGCGTGCCACACGATCTTGTTCGACGTCGACGTGCCGTTGGTGACGAAGAACAGCTCGTCGGTGCTGAAGATCCGCGCCGCATTGCGCTCGGACGCTGCGACCGGTCCCGTGTGGTCGAGGAGCTGGCCGAGCTCGTCGACCGAATTGCAGACGTCGGCGCGCAGCAGGTTCTCGCCGAAGAACTGGTGGAACATCTGCCCGACGGGGCTCTTGAGGAACGCAACGCCGCCCGAATGGCCGGGACAGTGCCACGAATACGATCCGTCGCTTGCGTAGTGGACGAGCGCCCGGAAGAAAGGCGGCGCGAGGCTGTCGAGGTAGCTGCGCGCTTCGCGCAGGATGTAGCGCGCGACGAACTCCGGCGTGTCCTCGTTCAT
>DASYXO010000133.1:0-1808 GCA_035934825.1 Casimicrobiaceae bacterium | reverse complement strand
CCGGGGCGTAGGCAGGACCTACGCCAACGGCACCTGCGCGCTGGCCGACGTCGATCTCGACCTGCAGCGCGCCGAGTTCCTGACCCTGGTCGGACCCTCGGGCTGCGGCAAGTCGACGCTGCTCAACCTGATCGCCGGCCTCGCGCGTCCGTCGTCGGGGCGGATCACCTGGCGCGACGCAGGCGCCGCATCGATCCGCAAAGCGCGCCCGCGCATCGGTTTCGTCTTCCAATCGCCAACGCTGATGCCCTGGGCGAGGCTCACGACCAACGTCCGCCTGCCGCTCGATCTCGCGGGCGTCGCGCGCAAGGCCGCCGACCGGGCGGTGGCCGATGCACTGGCCCGCGTGAACCTCACGGGCTTCGACCGCCACCTTCCGCGCGAGCTGTCCGGCGGCATGCAGATGCGGGCGTCGATCGCGCGGGCGCTGGTCACGGATCCCGAGTTGCTGCTGATGGACGAGCCTTTCGGCGCCCTCGACGAATTCACCCGGCAGCGTCTCGATGGCGAATTGCTCTCGCTGTGGTCCGCCCAGCGTTTCACCGTGGTCTTCGTCACCCACAGCATCCAGGAAGCCGTGTTCCTGTCGACGCGCGTCGCCGTCATGGGCGCGCGTCCGGGACGCATCCTCGACGTCCTGTCCGTCGCCGAGCCGTTTCCGCGCGGCGATGCGTTCCGCCTGTCCACGGCGTTCGCCGCCCATGCCCAACGACTGTCGTCGCGCGTCGCCGATGCCGGCGCCGGCGAGCTTCCCGACGCTCCCGCCGGCGGCCCCAGGGCGGCGGGGCCGGGCGCGCGGCCCGGTCAAGCACCCCGATGAGCGGCGCCGCGAAGCGCGCCAGGCTGCTGCGCGTGCTGGCGCCGCTCGCGGTCGCGATCGTCATGCTCGCGGGCTGGCAGGCCCTCGTCACCGCCTACCGCGTGCCTGTCTACCTCGTCCCGTCGCCGCTGCGGGTGATCCACACGCTCTACGCCGACCGCGCGCTGCTCTTCGCCTCGCTCGCGGTGACGCTCGGCGTGGCGCTGACCGCGCTCGCGATCGCGATCGCCGCCGGCGTCGCCATCGCGCTGGTGTTCGCGCAAAGCCGCTGGATCGAGATGAGCTTCTTCCCCTACGCGATCCTGCTGCAGGTGACGCCGATCGTCTCGATCGCCCCCCTGATCATCATCTGGGTGCACGACACCCACGCTGCGTTGGTCATGTGCGCCGTCGTCGTCGCGATCTTTCCGATCATCTCCAACACCACGCTCGGCCTGCGCAGCGTCGACCGGGGCCTGGCCAACCTGTTCCGACTGTCGCGTGCGACGCGCTGGCAGACGCTGTGGCGCCTGCGCGTGCCGGGCGCTCTGCCCTATTTCTTCGGCGGCCTGCGGATTGCGAGCGGACTGGCGTTGATCGGCGCGGTCGTCGCCGAGTTCGTCGCCGGCACCGGCGGCGAGGGGGCGGGCCTCGCCTACCAGATCCTGCTCGCCGGCATCCAGCTCAACATTCCGCGACTGTTCGCGGCACTGCTGCTGATCGCGGCCGCCGGCGTCGCGATGTTCGCCGCGACCGCCGGGCTGTCGCGCCTCGCCCTCGCGCGCTGGCACGAGAGCGAGTTGCCCCGGGACGATTAGCGCGGGCGCATCGAGCCCGGCGTTACACTCGCGCGATGACCGGCCGGCGCTGGGATGTCTTCTGCCGCGTCGTCGACAACTACGGCGACGCCGGCGTCGCCTGGCGCCTGGCGCGCCAGCTTGCGACCGAGCACGCGCTCGACGTGACGATGTGGATCGACCGGCTGGCGACGCTCGCGCGCATCGAGCCT
>DASYXO010000119.1:0-9842 GCA_035934825.1 Casimicrobiaceae bacterium | reverse complement strand
AAGGCGGGCAGCCGCGAGGCCACTGCACGCACCAGCGGCGGCAGCACGAACGCAGGACGAGCTGCGCGGGACGGGGCGGATGGAACCGGCGCGGCGTCAGGCACGGCAGATCATGCAGCGGCGTGGCGCATGACGTAGTCGAGACCCGGCCGGCCGTGCCAGTAGCCGTTGCACGGTGCGGCGGGCAGCGCCGGGGCGAGCGAGGCCGCGACCGCGTCCGACGCGGCGCCGTCCAGCGCAGCGCGAAAAGCGGCGATCACCTCGTCCATGCGTTCCGGTTGCGGAGACAGGCGCACGGCGTCGATGCCGAGTTCGCGCATGTCGGGCAATGCGTCGACGAGGTTCAACACGCGATACGACTGCGTCTGGATGCCGTTCAGCACCAGGAACGGCTCACGCTCACGCGTCGCGACCGCGAGGCCCCCCGGGTGGTCGAGGCACGCGAAGCGGCAATCATCTTTTGGCAGGTCGTAGTGCCGCGCCGTGAAGCAGCGCGCCGAGAAGGCGAGCGGCAGTCGTCCGTAGGCGAGCACTTCGGTGCCGACGCCTTTCGGCCTCTGCGCGAGGATCGACGCAAGCGAATCCCGCGTCATTTCGAACGGTGGCACCCAGCGCACGGCTCCCAGCGACGCGATGAATGCCAGCGCCTCGGCGTTGTAGATGTTGAGGTGTGCTCCGGCAACGAACGGTGCGTGGCCGGTGATCGCATGCACGGCGCCCATGTCGTTCGCCTCCAGCATGAAACGCCCGTTGGCCGCGAGCCTGCGCAACGCGCGCAGGTCCGACTCCGATTCCATCAGCACCTGCGACGCGAGGACGACCTCCTTCCCGGCATCCGCAAGGCGCGCGGCGGCCCGAAGCCAGTCGGTGGCCCGGTATTCATGCCGGCGCGAGCAGAGCGCCTCGCCGAGATAGACGCGATCGATGGGTGCGGCGGCGATCGCCTGGTGGAACGCGTCGAGCCGCGCCTTCGGCCAGTAATAGGGAACGGGGCCAAGCGTCAGTTGCATCGCAGTCCCTAGCGCCACGGCCGGTGATAAGCCCCGAGCGTGGTCTGGCTCCCCTCCGACAGGCTCGCGAGCTCGCCCATCCACGCATCGCGCACGGCGAAGTGCGACGGCGCCGCGGTGCAGGCGTCGATGGCCGCACGCCAGATGCGGGTGACCGCCGCCACGTACGCGGGGCTGCGCTGGCGGCCTTCGATCTTGACCGCAGCGATGCCCATTTCGACAAATTGCGGCAGCAACTCGAGCGTGTTGAGCGAAGTGGGTTCCTCGATCGCGTAGTACGCGTCGTCGCGGACGACGTAGCGGCCCTTGCAAAGCGTCGGATAGCCCGCCTTGTCGCCGGTGGCAAGGCGGTCGATCAGCACCTCGTTCAGGCGCACTTCGAGCCCGTCGCCCGTGTCCTGCCAGCGCACCGCTTTCGCCGGTGAGCACACGCCGACGGTATTCGGCCCCTCCCCGGTCGTGTACGACGAAAGCGCACAGCGGCCTTCGACCATCACGCACAGGCTGCCGAAACCGAACACCTCGATCTCGGCCTGCGCCCTGCCGACGACATGCTCGACCTGCGCCAGCGACAGCACGCGCGGCAGTACGGCCCGCTTGATCGCGAAGTGCCGCACGTAGAAATTGATCGCCTCGTAGGTCGTCGCGGAGCCTTGCACCGACAGGTGCAGGCGCAGGTCCGGATGACGTTCGACCGCGTAGCGCATGAGGCCGGGATCGGCGAGGATGACGGCGTCCACACCCAGGTCCGCGGCGAGGTCCAAGGCGCGGGTCCAGCGCTCGAACGCGCCGGGTTGGGCATAGGTATTGAGAGCGACCAGCACCTTGCGGCCGCGCACTTGCGCGTAGCGCACGCCCTCCGCGGCCGCCTTGGCGTCGAAATTGAGCCCCCCGAAATTGCGCGCGTTGGTCTCGTTGCGAAAGCCGAGATAGACGCAGTCGGCGCCGCAGTCGATCGCGGTCTTCAGCGCCGGCAGCGTCCCGGCCGGACAGACGAGCTCGATGCGCTTGGGGGCAGTCATTTCGGAAGAGAAGCGAGCGTCGATGCTATGGCCTGCGTTTCCGCGGCGCGTTGATTTCCATCAAGGCATTGCCGACCGGTCGCGGCCACCATCGCGATCGTCCCGCCGGTTTCGGGCGGCCGCGTGATGCTTGCTCGCGCGTGCTGCGGTTGTTCCCACGCTGTTTCCGCATTCTTTCCGCACTTGCGCAAAGGTCCCCTTGCCACGACCGAACACCGGCACTCCCGGCGATCTGCCCCCACTGTTCATCCGGGGGCGCGCCCTCCTGCCCATCGTCCAGGGCGGCATGGGGGTCGGCGTTTCAGCCCATCGCCTGGCCGGCAATGTTGCGCGCCTCGGGGCCATGGGGACGATCTCCGCCGTCGACCTGCGACGTCATCATCCCGACCTCATGCGCGAAACGGCGCACTGCCGCGACGGCGCGGCGATCGACCGCGCCAACCTGCGCGCGCTGGATCGCGAGATCGTCGCCGCCCGCGAACTGGCGGCGGGCAACGGCATGCTCGCAGTAAACGTCATGCGCGCGGTGTCCGAATATGCCGCTTACATTCGCAAATCCCTGGCCAGCGGCATCGATGCGATCGTCGTGGGCGCCGGCCTGCCGCTCGACCTCCCGGATCTCGCGGCCGGGTATCCCGATGTCGCGCTGATCCCGATCCTCTCCGACGCCCCGGGGCATCGAGCTCATCGTCAGGAAGTGGATGCGCAAGAAGCGCCTCCCCGATGCGATCATCGTCGAGCATCCGCGCTTTGCCGGCGGGCACCTCGGCGCCTCCCGCGTGGACGGGCTCGACGATCCCCGCTTCGATTTCGAAGTGGTGATTCCCGCCGCACTCGCGTTCTTCCGCAGCGCCGGCATCGCCGACGATGCGATCCCGCTGATACCGGCCGGAGGCATCAACTCACCGGCGCGGGTGCGCGAGCTGTTCGCGCTGGGTGCGCGCGGCGTGCAGCTCGGCACGGCGTTCGCCGTGACCGAGGAAGGCGACGCCACGCCTGAATTCAAGGCCGTGCTCGCCGGCGCCGACCCGGAGGACATCGTCGAGTTCATGAGCGTCGCCGGGTTGCCGGCGCGGGCGGTGCGCACGCCCTGGCTCGAAAACTATTTGCGCCACCTCCCGCGGATGCAGGCCGTAGCGCGGCGCAAGCCGCGCTGCACGCTGCACTTCGATTGCCTGATCCAGTGCGGCCTGCGCGACGGAGTCGACAGCATCGGCCAGTTCTGCATCGACACTCAGCTCGCCGCCGCGCTGCGCGGTGATGTCAAGAAAGGACTGTTCTTCCGCGGCGCAGCGGCGCTTCCGTTCGGATCGCAGATCCGGCCGGTGCGCGAGCTGATCGACTACCTGCTGGGCGGACCCCGGCCCCATCCCGCCTGAAATGCTGAAAATCAGGGACGCACCACGTTTTAAAACGTGGTGCGTCCCTGTTTTTCAGTTGGGGCGCGTCATTGCGGCGGGGTCCACCCAGCGATCGAAATCCTCGGCGCTGACGAGCCCCAGCTCGAGCGCGGCAGCGCGCAGGCTGATGCCGTCGCGGTGCGCGGTGACCGCGATCTTCGCGGCATTCTCGTAGCCGATGTGCGGATTGAGTGCGGTGACGAGCATCAACGAGCGCTCGACGTTCTGCCTGATGCGCGCGAGGTCGGGCTCGATGCCCTGAGCGCAGCGCTGGTCGAAGGAATCGATCGCGTCGGCCAGCAGCTCGATCGATTCGAGCACGCCGTGCAGCATCACCGGCTTGTAGACGTTCAGCTGGAAGTTGCCCTGGCTGCCCGCGAACGCGACGGCGGCGTCGTTTCCGAACACGCGCACTGCGACCATCGTCAGCGCTTCGCATTGCGTCGGATTGATCTTGCCCGGCATGATCGACGAGCCCGGCTCGTTGTCCGGTATCGTGATCTCGCCTAGTCCGGCGCGCGGGCCGCTCGCATGCCAGCGCACGTCGTTGGCGATCTTGATCAGCGCACCGCTCAGGGTACGCAGCGCGGCGCTGACGTTGACGATCGCGTCGTGCGCCGACAGCGCGGCGAACTTGTTTGGCGCCGATACGAAAGGAACGCCGGTCTCGCCCGCGATCGCGGCAGCCACCGCGTCGCCGAAACGCGGGTGCGCATTGAGGCCAGTGCCGACCGCGGTGCCGCCCAGCGCCAGCGGCATCAGGCCCGCACGCGCGTAGCCGATTGCCGAGCGTGCGTCGTCGAGCTGCGCGACCCAGCCCGAGATCGCCTGCCCCAGCGTGATCGGCGTGGCGTCCTGCAGGTGCGTGCGCCCGATCATCACGACGTCGGCGAAGGCCTGCGCCTTGGCATCGAGCGTGGCGCGCAGGCGCTCGAGGGCGGACAGCAGGCGATGATCAATGAGGGCAACGGCGGCGATGTGCATCACCGCCGGAAACGTGTCGTTCGACGACTGGCCACGGTTGACGTCGTCGTTGGGGTGAATCGGCTTCTTCGACCCGACGACGCCTCCGGCAAGCTGGATCGCGCGATTGGCGATCACTTCGTTGGCGTTCATGTTCGACTGCGTTCCCGACCCGGTCTGGAACACGACCAGAGGAAACTCCGCATCCAGCCCGCCGTCAATCACTTCCTGCGCGGCGCGCTCGATGAGCGCGACCTTGTCGGCGGGCAGCTCGCCCAATGCGCCGTTGGCCAGCGCCGCGCATTTCTTCAGCACGCCGAAGGCGCGGATCACCGGCCGCCCCCAGCGGAAGCGATCGACCCCGATCGGGAAATTGTGGATCGAGCGCTCGGTCTGCGCGCCCCACAGCCGATCGGCAGGGACGCGCACCTCGCCCAGCGCATCCTTCTCGATGCGCTCGGCGGGGCGCGCCGGCGATTCGTTGCCCATATCCGCCATGCTACTCCGGCGTGCCCCGAGGTGCTCCCCGCGGCATTCCTGCGCCGGCGCCGCACACCTGCGGCGGCGGATCGCAGCCGGCCGTCAGCGCGCGCGTGTGGCGCGCGATCATCAGTGCTTCGTCGGTCGGCACGACGTAGGCAGCCGCGGGCGAGTCGGCGAGCGTGAGCCGGGTCGCATGCCTCGCGTTCGCGTCCGCGTCGAGCGCAAAGCCGAGCCAGGCGGCGCCTTCGACGATTCGCGCGCGAATCTCCGCGGCGTGCTCGCCGATGCCGCCGGTGAACACCAGCGCGTCGATGCCGCCGAGTGCAGCCACGAGCGATCCCAGCTCCCGCAGCGCCCGGTAGCAGAAGAGGTCGACCGCGAGCACTGCGCGCGGCTCGCGCGAGCCAAGCAGCGTGCGCATGTCCGAGGAGATTCCCGATACGCCGAGCAGGCCGGAACCGTGATAGAGCAGGCGCGCCAGGGCGGGCGCATCGAGCGCGAGCTCGGACTGCAGCCAGAGCACGACTCCCGGATCGAGGGTCCCCGGCCGCGTGCCCATCATCAGGCCGTCGAGGGCGGTGAATCCCATCGTGGTCGCGATGCTCCTGCCTTCGTGAAGCGCGCACATCGATGCGCCGTTGCCCAGGTGCGCGACGACGACGCGGCCGCGCGCGGCCCGAGAGTCGAGCCCGGACAACGTCGACGCCACGTATTCGTAGGACAGACCGTGGAAACCGTAGCGGCGCACGCCGCGGTCGGTGATCTCCTCCGGCAGCCCGAAGGCCTGCGCCAATGCAGGCTGCGTACGATGGAACGCCGTGTCGAAGCACGCAACCTGGGGCAGTCCGGGCACGCGTTCGCGCAACACGCGTATTGGCGCCAGATTGTGTGGCTGGTGCAGCGGGGCGAGGGGAACGAGATCGCGGAGCGCCGCTTCGACGTCGGCATCGACCACCACCGGCGCGGCGAAGCGCGTGCCGCCGTGAACGACGCGATGTCCGACCGCCGCCAGGTGCCTGCCCGGCGCACCGGCATCGACGAGCTCGAGCAGCAACCCGATCGCGCCGGCGTGATCGAGGTCCTCGGATGTGGCGAAGCTTCGCTCCCGGATCAACGCACCCTGCGCGTCGTGCAGGGCGAGCCGCGGCGCGGTGCCGATGCCTTCGAGCTCGCCGCGCAGCGCCAGCGCGAGCGCGCCGCCCTCGATGTCGAACAGCGAGAACTTGACGCTCGACGAGCCGGCGTTGACGACCAGGATCGCGTCGCGCATCGCTTCCTTCGCGTCAGGTCCGCCGCTTCGCCGACCCGCCGCGCTTGCGCGCGGCCCCGGCGGGACGCTTGCGCGTCATGCCGGCGACCGGCTTGCGCCCTGCGGCGGCGCCGCGCCCGGGGGGCAGCGTCACCGGCAGAGGCACCAGGGTTCGCAAATCGGCGAGCAGGTTGCGCTGCCGCGCGTCGAGGCCAGCGTCGGCCTCGAGCGAATCGAAGACCTTGTGGAGCTTGACGCGGTCGGCAGCGCCGCGCACGAGCTTGCCGAGCGAGCGCTTGGCCTGCAGCGGCTCGAACTCGACGACCAGCGTCTCTTCGTGGAGCAGGCGGCGCAGTTCATCCTCGGAAAGGCCGCGCAGCACCCCGGTGGGCGCCAGCAGCTGCCGCGTGTGTTCCATCTGCGCAATGCTACGCTTGCCGCCTCCGGCCTTGACGAACAGCATGCCGGTGCGAATGACGGCTTCGGGCAGGCCGCCCTGGTCGATCTCGTCGAGCACCTGGCGCACGGCGGGAAGCGCGCGCGCATCGAACGGCGTCTGCCGACGGATCACCGCGCGCTGGTCAGCCATCTGCAGCGACAGCATGTTCCCGTAGACCTGGAAGAACGCCGCCTCGCGCGTCGCGTCGCGCAGGTCGCGGTAGAGATCGAGGGCTGCGCTGACGCATTCGGAGAACAGCTTTTCGACGCGGCGGCCGGCGTTGTCGGCCGCACGCGGTCGGCGCCAGGCGCGCGCCATCGACGCCGCGATCGGCAGGCCGGCGAGCAGCGGGTTCCGGTCGGAGAATCCCCAGCGCTGCACGCGCAGCGGATGCATCTCGCGCAGCAGCCTTGCCGCCCATTCCGGCGTCGCGTCGCGCACCGCCGGACGCGCCAGCAGCTCGTAGGCGCGCTCGGTCAGCTCCGACAGCGCCGCCACGGCCTCGAAAGGCTTTTCGTCGACGCGGTCGTATTTCTGCATGCGCTTCAGGTGCTCGAGCTTCCGCTCGTGCAGCGTCACGTCGTATTCGACGCCGCCGTCCCTCGCCGTCCTCTCGCGGATCTCCATGCCGTAGAGGCCCGGCGGGAGGGCCTGGATGTATTTGAGCACCTCGATGATCTGCGTGTGCTCCTTCTTCGCGACCTTGCCCGACACGAAGATCCCTAGGTGGCCGATGTCCTCGTGGATCAGGCCGACGATCGTCTGGCCGTTCGCCTTGATCTCCTCGGTGCTTGAGTACAGGTCGCTGATCCAGTTGAAAGCCTGCTGCGGCGGCGTGATGTTGTCTCCCATCGACGCGAACACGATGATCGGCTGCTTGATCGACTTGAGGTCGAAATAGCGCCCCGGGCCCAGCCGCGCCTCGCCCTGCGCGAGCTTGTTGCCGACGAACAGGTTGTTGACGATCCAGCGGATCTCCTCCTCGTTCATCAGGTAGAAGCCGCCCCACCAGCGCTCGAACTCGAGGAAGCGCTCCGCTTCGTCGTCGACATCGTCGAACAGGTGGTAGTACTTCTCCCAGAACGTGTTCGCCGGGTTCAGGTTCTCGAAGCTCTGGACCAGGTGCGCGCCGTCGAACTTGCCGGCGCCGAGGTCGCTCGCCAGCAGCGAGACCCACGCGCCGCCGACCAGCCCGCCCGCGTAGCGCATCGGGTTGTCGCCGTCGTTGCCGGCCCAATACGACATCGGTGCGCCGTTGATGACCAGCGGGCCCGTCATCTCCGGGCGCGCAGCAGCGAGCATCATCACCGCCCAGCCGCCCTGGCAATTCCCGACCAGCACCGGCTTCGCGCTCTGCGGGTGGCGCAGGGCGACGATGCGCACGAACTCGGCTTCGGCATCGGTGATGTCGGCGAGCGTCTGGCCGGGCTCTGGATCGGGGTAGAACACGACGAAATACACCGGATGCCCGGCTTTCAGCGCAACGCCGACCTCCGAGTCTTCCTTGAAGCCGCCGATCCCGGGCCCATGCCCCGCGCGCGGATCGATGATGATGAATGGGCGCAGCGCATCGTCGACGTCGACGCCTTTCGGCGGGATGATCCGCAGCAGCGCGTAATTGACCGGCCGCTCGTACCCGCGGCCGTCCGCGATCACTTCGTACTTGTAAGCGAGTAGCGGCGGCTTGCCCGCTTCTTCGTGCGCGATCCAGTTGTTGCCGCGCTCGCGCAGCGTGTCCCAGAACAGGATCGAGCGCTGCGCGAAATCGACGCCGTATTCCCACCAATCCTGCCACAGTTGCTGCGGATTGATGCCGTGGCCGGGCACCCCGGAGCGCACGAAGGCCGACTGGGCGCGACGCACGCGGTCGGTCCAGGCTTCGTTGGCGCTGCGGGCGCGACGGTCGATGAGCGAGGCGACATTGCGCGATATCTGCAGCGAGCGTTCGATCGTCTGGTTCAACTGGGGCATTGGAAGACCTCGCGCCAAGGGCGATGTTGCATTGCAACATGATACCCGTCAGGGAAACCCGGTGTCGCGCCGGGATGACCGACGATGGTCCCCGTGAACGCAAAGACGTATCCGCGCGCCAATTCGTTGCTCACGACGGGCACGCTCACGATCCTGTTCAACGATCTCGAGGGCAGCACGCGGTTGTGGCCGATGCACCCGCCGGCGATGCGTTTCCGAGCGCGCCCCAGGCGCGGTTCGCAGCGCGGGCACCGAGCGGGCGATGCACGCCGAACTTTGGCTCGATGCACCTGACATTCGCGTCCGCGTCGCGCTCCACACCGGCGCAACAGAAGCCCGCGACGGGGCCTATGCGCGGTGGCGCAGCCTGCGAATCGCTTCGAGCTGCGCGAGGGCGGAGGCGAGCTCCGCCTCGGCGGTGGCGATTTCCTCTTTCGACGTCTTGTTCTGCATCGCTTCCTCGGCCGTGCGCATGGCTTCGAGCGCGGCCTTTTCGTCGAGATCCTTGGCGCGTATGGCCGTGTCGGCGAGCACCGTGACCAGATTCGGCTGCACCTCGAGGTAGCCGCCTTGCACGAACACCAGCTCCTCCGGACCGGGCCCGGCGGGCTTGATGCGCACCGACCCGGGCTTGATCTGGGTGAACAGCGGCGTGTGCCGCGGATAGATCCCGAGCTCGCCCATCACGCCGGGGAGAATGACGAATTCCGCATCGCCCGAGTAGATCTGCTCTTCTGCGCTGACGACGTCGACGTGGATGGTGTGGGCCATGGATCAGGGTTCCCGTGCGGCTCGTCGCCCCTATTGCAGCGTCTTCGCCTTCTCGAATGCTTCCTCGATGGTCCCGACCATGTAGAACGCCTGCTCGGGAAGCTGATCGCACTCGCCGTTGACGATCATGTTGAAGCCCTTGATCGTGTCCTTCAGCGACACATACTTGCCCGGGGTGCCGGTGAACACTTCGGCGACGCTGAACGGCTGCGACAGGAAGCGCTGGATCTTGCGCGCACGCGCGACGGCCAGCTTGTCCTCGGGCGAAAGCTCGTCCATGCCGAGGATCGCGATGATGTCGCGCAACTCCTTGTAGCGCTGCAGCGTCTGCTGGACTCGCCGCGTGCAGCCATAGTGCTCTTCGCCGATGACGTTCGGGTCGACCTGGCGCGACGTCGAGTCCAGCGGATCGACCGCCGGATAGATGCCCAGCGACGCGATGTCGCGCGACAGAACCACCGTTGCGTCGAGATGGCCGAAGGTCGTCGCGGGCGACGGATCGGTCAGGTCGTCCGCCGGCACGTACACCGCCTG